>JAIRRE010000092.1 GCA_031256125.1 Burkholderiaceae bacterium | reverse complement strand
GGCGCGGTCGTGCCTGGCGACCCGTTTCCCCTACGGCGCTGCGCTGCGCGAAGACGCCTTGCGCCGCGTGGCCAAGGCCGAACGGGTGGTGCGAGAACTCGGCGCGGCCGAACCCCTGCGCGTGCGCGCGCACGGGGACATGGCCCGCCTGGAGCTCGCGCCTGCCGACATTCCCCGCGCGGCGGGCGAATGGCGCGGGGAATTGGCGGAGCGGCTGGGCGGACTGGGTTTTCGGTTTGTGACGGTGGATTTGAACGGGTATAAGGAAAATCTCTAAAATTATCCGATGCGCTCCTTCCGCACCGTTTCCGCCACGCGGGCGACCACATCTTCGACCGTGAGACAGGTCGTGTCCAGATAAACAATCCCCTCCCCCGCCAGCGCCCGCGTGACCACCTCGCGCACGTCGTTGCTGAGTTTGGGCGCGGCGGCCACGCGTTCGATAGCGGCGTGGGCGGCTTCGCGGTAGGGCTGCGCCAGACGCGCCCAGGCGTCTAGGGCGCGCGCCAGCCGGGCGGCAATTTGCGGGTTAAAGGCGTCCAGTTCCAGCACGCGGTCGGACCAGAAGGCGTAGCCTGCGCCGTCGGCGCGGTGCAGGCCCGCCGGGTTGCCGATGCAGTAGCCAAACAAAAGGCTCCTGGCGCGGTTGGGGTTGCGCGGGGTGAAGTCCGGGTGCCGCATTAGTTGCCGCACGGCGGGCAGGGCGCTGCCGTCGCGGTCGGGGGCGCGCGCTTGCAGCGAGAACCATTTATCGATGGCCAGCGGCTCGGTGCGCAGGCGCACGTAATAGCGTTCCAGCGCCTGCACCGCCAGCAGGTGACCAGCGTGGACCAGCGCGCCTAGCGCCGCCATGCGCTCGGTCATGTTGTGCGCATCCTTGGCAAGTTGGTAGGCGCGGCCCGGCCAAACCGGGTCGCCCGTTTCCGCTGCGGCCCGGCACAGCATCCGCAGCGCCAGCGCAGCCAGCGCGCGGCGACCTGCTGCCACGGGTTCGGGCTGATAAGCGCCGTTATCGCGGCAAGCGTGCCAAGTCTGTTCCCAATCAAGCTGCAAGGCGTGCGCCAGTTGCCGTTCCATCGCGCTCAGCACGGCGTGGATGCGCTGCGGATCGAAGGGCGCAAGCTGCTCGGCTACGTAGTCCTCGCTGGGTAGCGTGAGCGCCAGCGCTTTGAACGCGGCGTCCAGTTGCGGATGATGCAGCACGGCGCGCAGCGCGATGAGCAATTGATCGCCGATGGTCTGATCGGGCACATCGCCCTCCGCGCGCACCCAGTACAGCGCGGTTTGCAACAACGCCTGCTGCCCGGCCTCCCAGCGGTTGAAGGGGTCGCCATCGTGCGCCAGCAGGGTTAGCAAGCCGTCTTCGGTGAAATCGACTTCGAGTTTGACCGGAGCCGAAAAGCCGCGCAGCAACGAGGGCGTGGGACAGCTTTCGACACCGTGGAAGACCAGCGTCGCTTGCGGCTGGTGCAGCACATAGACCATTTCGGTGCTGGAAGGCGCGGCGCTTTCATCGAGCTGAAGCGGCAGCGCTGCGCCCTCTGAGCCGATGAGGCCAAGCCGGATCGGAATTACGAACGGCTGTTTGTCCGGCTGCCCCGGCGTGGACGGGCAGCTTTGGGCAAGCGTGAGCGTGTAGCGCCGCGCGGCAGCATCGTATTGCCCGCGTGCCTGCACCACCGGCGTGCCCGATTGCGCGTACCAGCGCTTGAACTGCGGCAGCAGGCGCGCCAGGTCAGTATCGGGATTGGCATCGGCCAGCGCCTGCGCGAAGTCGTCGCACGTCACAGCCTGACCGTCATGGCGCTGAAAGTACAAGTCCATGCCGCGCCTAAAGCCTTCGCGCCCGACCAGCGTCTGCATCATGCGTACCACTTCCGCGCCTTTTTCATAGACGGTGGCGGTGTAGAAGTTGCTGATTTCCAGATACTCATCGGGCCGCACCGGGTGCGCCATCGGCCCGGCGTCTTCCGGGAATTGCGCGGCGCGCAACGCCAGGACATCGTGAATGCGCTTGACCGCGCGGGCGCTGCTGCTGCCGGCCAAGTCCATGCTGAATTCCTGGTCGCGGAAAACGGTCAGCCCTTCTTTGAGCGAAAGCTGGAACCAGTCGCGGCAGGTGATGCGGTTGCCCGTCCAGTTGTGAAAGTATTCGTGACCGATGACGCTTTCGATGGCGTTGTAATCGGCGTCGGTGGCCGTGGCTGGCCCCGCCAGCACGAACCGGGTGTTGAAGATGTTCAAGCCCTTGTTTTCCATCGCGCCCATGTTGAAGTCGCCGGTGGCCACGATCATGAAGCGGTCCAAGTCCAGTGACAGGCCAAAGCGCGCCTCGTCCCAGGCCACCGCGCGCATGAGCGAGCGCATGGCGTGCCCGGTCTTGTCCAGATCGCCAGGCCGCACATAGACCTGGAGCAGGTGCTCGTGCCCGGCGCGGTCGGTGATGCGCTGCTCGCGCGCCACCAGCAGGCCCGCGACCACGGCGAACAGGTAACAAGGCTTTTTGTACGGGTCATGCCATTTGGCGTAATGGCGGCCATCGGGC
>JAIRRE010000049.1 GCA_031256125.1 Burkholderiaceae bacterium | reverse complement strand
GGGGTGGAGAGCGTGTTGTCACACTTGGCTGCGGCGCTGCACTAACGGCCACTGCCTTTTATGCCGATGGAAACTGAAGCCCCCGGTCTTTCGGCGTTGGTGATATTGCGCGGTTTCATGGCGTAGCGGCTGCCGACGCGGGGCGATTTACCGAAAGCGATCTGATCCTGGCGGCGTGGCCGATACGCCGTTGCCCGCGCTGGCGCTCGCGCGCGAGACGGGCAGCACTTCATTCTGGCCAAGTCTGACGGTAAAACGGCGTTGGTACTCGAAGCCGGAGCAGCCACGCCGGTGGTGCAACCGCTGACCGACATTCCGGGAAAGCGGATAACAGGCCCGGCAGCAGAGGGGGGAAGATATCAAGGCTTCTCTATTTATAGTCATGAATACTGGGTCGAATTGGTGCAGATGATGGTCACCTGCGTGCCGCCAACGCCGGCCAGTACTGAGTACTGCGCAGGTGCTGGTTACTGAGCTGGAGACCACGCTTAGCGTACTTGGCCGCAGCGGCACACTGACAGGGGCGCACGCGCTTTATGCCGATGAAACCTTGTCTGCTGAAAACCTCGGCATCTGCCCGATCACCTAAGCCCGAGGATTCGGTGAGGGACGGATGCGCAAGCGTTGGCGCGCCTTCTCCCTCCCGGTAACAAATCACCACCGCTCAGTGGCAAAAGCGGCCAATTCCGCCGCGCCACGGTACATCTACGGACAAGGGCAAACTTGTTGAATGAGTGCCGCTAGTTCCTGGGCGAGGCGACCAACGGTGTTGCCTGTCCGACGAACGGTATCCCCCGTCCGACGAACGGTATCCCACGTCCGACGAACGGTAAACTTTTTGAGCGAGTGTTCCTTAGAATATGCGCTGCATACGTGAGCATTTCTCTTTCGGATGCAGGTGTGTGTAGTGTGTTCCCATGGGTGCAACTTACCCGATGTTAGGGTGTTGCACTTCGAATTCGAAATCGCCAAGTCTTGACAAAAGTCTGGCCTTGGGCTAGCATAAAGGGTGCTGCTCTCGATTTCTTCTTCGTCGTATGGGTTGCTAGGTGACTGGTCTATCCGATCAGCCTTTTGGGTTTATTTTTGTAAAGAAAATAGTTAGTAAGAAGTGCGCAAGGATGAGGGAAGTTGATGCCGCCCATTTCAAGGGATTGAAACCGGAAATGCTGGTGGATTTCATTAATCTCAATTTTGACAGGAGCTATCATGGCAACAGGAATTAGTGCACTCACTGCAGCGGAATTATCCAATGCTGCATACGTGACAGCAGGGTACGGAGGCGGGGCGATACCCGCAGGCTGGGTTGCGCCATACGGCCAGGATACCGATTCATCCGGGAACGAGGCGTTTACTGTTTTTGTCAACCAGAGCACCTCGCAAGTGGTGATTGCGTTCAGGGGCAGTTCCAATCTGGTGAATTATGAGTCTGATCTTTTAAATTCAGGTGGTTCCGCTTGGGAAGCGATAAAGCCTGTTTTTCAACAGGCGCTTGCCCAGGTGCAAAAAGACTACCCCGGCTACCAGATCATGACCGACGGCGGTAGTCTCGGCGGCGGGATGGCGCAGACGGCCGCACTGGAGTTCAATCTGAGCGGCTATGGGCAAAATTCGATGCCCATTTCGAGTATGGCCGCGGCGGATAGTGAAATTCAAAGCCAAGGCGGGGTGACTCAGGCCATCAGCAACTGGAGCGCCGCTGGCAACACATTCAGCGAAACCAACGTACAGAACGATCCGGCAACGTTTTTGTATTCCACGATAGAAAAGCAAACCTATCTGGACACGAATCCCACCACGCTGACCGCGCCGGCTAGTGTGAGTCCTACATCTAATTCTCTGGTGGGGATTTTATCGGCCATAGCGCAAACAGCCTGGCAAGACCATACCGGCGGCACGGTGGTAAATCTTTTATCCGCCCAGCAGAACTCGACCTCGAACAGTGGTTCGACCTCAAACAGTAGTTCGACCTCAACCTCAAGCACGTCCAGTTCCCCGGTAACCCAACTGGTACAGGCGATGGCTGCGTACGCGCCGTCCGTTGCTGCACACATCACGCCCGTGCTGACTGGGGTGGAGAACGTGTTGGCGCATTTAGCAGCGGCGTTGCACTGACGGAGTCATACCCGCTTTATGCCGATGGAAACCTTGCCCGCCGAAGACCCTGGTCTTTCGGCGGTAGTGAATATAGCCCGGTTCCACGGCAGTGCAGCTGACGCGGCGCAACTGCGGCACGCGGCGGCTGTTGGCGAGAGGCGATTTACCGAAAACGATCTGATCCTGACGGCACGCAGCTTGGGGCTGAAGGCGCGTGTCGTTGCTCTGCGGCCCGAGCGGCTAGCCGATACGCCATTGCCCGCGCTGGCATTTGCGCGCGACGGGCAGCACTTTATTCTGGCCAAGTCCGACGGCAAAACGGCGCTGGTGCTTGAAGCCGGGGCCGCCGCGCCAGTGGTGCAGCCGCTGGAAGAGGTCATCGCGCGCAGCACTGGCCGAATGCTGCTGTTTGCTTCGCGCGCGTCAACTTTGGGCGAACTGGCACGGTTCGATTTTTCGTGGTTCATTCCGGCGGTGGTACGTTACCGGCGGTTGCTGCTGGAAGTGCTGGGCGTCTCGCTGGTGTTGCAGCTTTTTGGCCTGGTCTCGCCGCTCATGTTCCAGGTGGTGATGGACAAGGTGCTGGTCAACCGCACGTACAGCACGCTCAACGTGGTGTGCATCACGCTGCTGGCGAGTTCGATTTTCGAGGTGCTGCTTACGGGGTTGCGCAATTACGTGTTCGCCCACACTACAAACCGCATCGACGTGGAACTGGGCGCGCGGCTGTTCCGGCATTTGGTGGCGTTGCCGCTGGCGTATTTTGGCGTGCGCCGGGTGGGCGATACAGTGGCGCGGGTGCGCGAGCTGGAAAACATTCGCAACTTTCTTACCGGCCAGGCGCTGACGGCGGTTATCGACCTGACGTTTTCGTTCGTCTTTATTGGCGTGATGTGTATTTACAGCGTCTGGCTGACGCTGCTGGTGGTGGCTTCGCTGCCAGTCTATGTGGCCATTTCAGCCTTCCTGGTACCGGTGTTTCGCACCCGGCTCAACGAGAAGTTCGCGCGCAACGCGGACAACCAGTCGTTTTTGGTGGAGTCTGTATCGGGCGTCGAAACGGTCAAGGCGATGGCGGTGGAGCCGCAGTTCATCCGGCGCTGGGAATCGCAATTGGCCGCTTACGTCAACGCGGGCTTCCGGGTCAATCAATTGGGCAACGTCGGCCAGCAGTCGATCCAGTTGGTGAGCAAACTGGTAACGCTGGGCACACTGTTTTTTGGCGCGCGGCTGGTGATCGACGGGCGTTTGAGCGTGGGCGAACTGGTCGCCTTCAACATGATGGCGCAGCGCGTGGGCGCGCCGGTACTGCGGCTGGCGCAACTGTGGCAGGACTTTCAGCAGATCGGCATTTCGATGCAGCGCCTGGGCGACATTCTGAATACGCGCACCGAGTTGCCGCCCAGCCGCCAGGCGCTGCCGGCGATTCGGGGTGATATTGCGTTCGAGCACATCCGCTTTCGCTACCGGCCCGACGGACCGCCGGTGCTGGACGATTTATCGCTGCAAATCGGCGCCGGGCAAGTCATCGGCATCGTGGGGCGCTCCGGTTCCGGCAAGAGCACATTGGCCAAGCTATTGCAGCGGCTGTATGTGCCTGAACAAGGCGCGGTGCGCATCGACGGCATCGACCTGGCGCTGGCCGACCCGGCGTGGCTGCGGCGGCAAATTGGCGTGGTGTTGCAGGAAAACCTGCTGTTTCACCGTTCGGTGCGCGAGAACATCGCCCTGATCGACCCCGGCGCGCCGCTGGAAAACGTGATCGAGGTGGCCAAACTGGCCGGGGCGCACGAGTTCATTTGCGAACTGCCCGAAGGCTACGACACCGTGGTCGGCGAGCACGGCAGCAACCTTTCGGGCGGGCAGCGCCAGCGGCTGGCCATTGCCCGCGCGCTGCTGACCAACCCGCGCATCTTGGTCTTCGACGAAGCGACCAGCGCGCTCGATTTCGAGACCGAGCGCATCATCCAGAACAACATGCAGGCCATATGCGCGGGCCGCACCGTCATCATCATCGCGCACCGGCTCACAGCCGTGCGGCGGGCCGACTATATCGTCGCCATGGATCGCGGGCGCATCGTGGAGGCGGGCAACCACCAGGCGCTGCTGGCTCAGGGCGGCTATTACGCCCGTCTGGTGGCTTTGCAGGACGGTTAACCATCATGGCCTGGTTGCGTTTACAAGCCCTGCGCGATTTGTTGGGGCGTTATGGCCAAGTGTGGCGCAACGTGTGGGCGCTGCGCGAACAGCTCGACCGCCCGTCGCGCGACGCCGATCTATTGGCGTTTTTGCCTGCCGAATTGGAATTGGCCGAAACCCCGGTGCATCCCGCGCCGCGCTGGACTATGCGCGTCGTGGCGCTGCTGGCGCTGGTGGTTCTGCTGATCGGTCTGGCGGGGCGGCTGGACATCGTGGTCTCGGCCAGCGGCAAATTCATTCCCAATGCGCGGGTCAAGATCATCCAGCCGGCCATTACCGGCGTGGTACGTGAAATTGGAGTACACGACGGCGAGCGCGTGGCCGCCGGGCAATTGCTGATGAAGCTCGACACCACGCAGGCCGCCGCCGATGCCGACAAGGCGCATTCGGCTTGGCTCGATGCCCAACTGGGCGCGGCGCGCGCCAATGCGCTGCTGGCGGCGCAGCGGGACAACCGGCTGCCGATGGTGGTGCAGGTGCGCGGCGCGCCCGACGACCGGATGCAGCAAGCGCAGCGCCAAGCCGAGGGCGCATGGCAGCAATACCACGACCTGTACCAAAGCGCGCAAGCCGAACTCTCGAAGCGCCAAGCCGAACTCGACGGCACGCGCGCAGAAATTGCCAAGCTGCAACAAACCGCGCCGCTGGCGCGCCAGCAGGCCGATGCCTACCGCGCGCTGGTGTCCGACAAATACGTGGCGCGTACCGATTTTCTGGACAAGGAACAAAACGCCCTGGACAAGGAACACGAATTAACCGCCCAGCGCAGCCACGCCCAGGAACTGACCGCCGGCATTGCCGAGCAACGCGCCGATGTCGAGGCGACGGCCTCCAAGTTCCGCCACGACCAGCTCGACGAACTGGAAAAAGATACCCAACAGATCACCCAAAGCGGCGACGACGAAACCAAGGCACGCACGCGCCAGGCGCTGCTAAGCTTGAATGCGCCGGTGGCCGGCACCGTCCAGCAACTGTCGGTGCATACGCTGGGTGGGGTGGTGACGACGGCGCAATCGCTGATGGAAATCGTGCCCGACGATGCGCTGGAAGTGCAAGCGCAATTGCAAAACAAAGACGTCGGTTTCGTAGCCGTCGGTCAGCGCGCCGCCGTGAAAATCGAAGCCTTTCCCTATACCCGCTACGGCTACCTGACGGGCACGGTCACCGAGGTCTCCAACGACGCGGTGGAGGACAAAAAATCGGGCCTGATGTTTCCGGTGCGCATTCGCCTGAATACCAACCGGATCAAAATTGATAACCGCTGGATCACCCTCACGCCCGGCATGGCTGTTACCGCCGACATCAAGACCGGACGGCGCAGCGTGATCGGGTATTTCCTCGATCCGCTGCTACAAACCTCGCGGGAGAGCCTGCATGAGCGGTAAGCCGTTGCGGGCGGCGTTGGTCTTTGGGGCTGGCATTCTGGCTGTGGTTTCGGCCCACGCCTTCGACATATTGCGCGCGCAACAGGACATTTCCGCCACGCCCGCCGGGTCGATGATTGCGACCGCCCACGGTTGCCCCTCCGGTCCGCCGGGCAGGCCGCTGCAATTGGCCGAAGCAGTCGAACGGGCCTTGTGCGGCAACCCCAAAACCCGCCAGGCCTGGGATAGCGTGAAGGCGCAAGCCGCAGCGGTGGGCGCTGCGCGCGCGGCGTACCTGCCTACCGTGTCGGCCAACGGGCAGGCGGTACATGAAAATTCGCTGGTCAATGTCGAGGGACATCCCACGTTGGGTGCGGCCTATTCGGCGGGGGTGCATTCGACAGGCATATCGCTGAACTGGCTGCTGTTTGACTTCGGCGGGCGCGAAGCAACGCTCGAAAACGCCAACGCTTTGCTCGCGGCGGCGCGGGCGACGCAGAATGCCACGCTACAAACCGTGTTTGCCGTCACCGCCAAGGACTATTACACCGCGCAGGCG
>JAIRRE010000010.1 GCA_031256125.1 Burkholderiaceae bacterium | reverse complement strand
CATTGACCTCGTCGATGCCGAATACTCTCTGCGCGCACTGGTCCACAAAGTGCCGCTCTATCTGGTGCCCGCGCTGGTACTGCCGCACCGGATTGGCACCCGGCAGCCGCACCGCTTCGGTCCTTTTACCATCATAGCGACCAACCACTCCTGGCTTCGGCGTTATTACAGCGCACGCAACGCGGCGCGGTTGGGTTTGCGGTATGGGCTGCGTTTCCCGTTCATGTTCTTTTTCTTCATAGGGTGGCAGATCTGGCAACTCGTCGAAGTGGCGCTGTATGAGCGCAACAAACGAACCAAGCTCAAGGGTATGCTGTATGGTATATGGGACGGTTGGCTGGGGCGGTTCGGTTCGATCGAAAATATCCGCCCGCGTTTGATTGCGCGTATCAATTCCAAGCCCGCATCCAGCAAGTAGGTGACTGGCTCACCCGGGGTCAAGCAATCGAATGATTTGACTTGCGCCTGCGCGCTATTGCACTGGCCCATCTATCTCATCAGGAATAGGCCAAGGCTACTCAGTGATGCCTGCCGAGTAGCGACTCAAAAGCGCGTTGGTCGGCGTCTGCGGTGGTGGCTGCGGCACGTTTCAGAAGCCGTAAACCGGTTTCAAGCTTCGAGCATCTTTTAGCGTCAAGGTCGCAGCTTTGAATATTCGGCAAAGAACTACTGCTCACGGGTAGGCAAATTTGGAAATTTTGTTAGAATAACCATTCAGTCATTGGACTTGAATGTTAGCACAGACATATCGCATTAATTGTTACAAACAAGAATGAAACTCGGCGTATTAATCGTTCTGTTCCATCCCTCTGACGCCGAACTGGGACGGCTCCAGGCCGTGCAGCGCGCCTGCGACATGCTGATCGTGGTCGATAACACGCCTGCACCGGACCTGCGCGCACAAGCCTTGGCTACGCGCGACGGTTTTACCTTGCTTCATCGGGGCAATGTGGGCGGCATTGCCGGGGCGTACAACGCCGGGCTGGAAAAGCTCTTTCCCCATGTCGATGCCGTCGCCCTATTCGATCAAGATTCGACGATACCCGAGGCTTTCTTTCCCACCATGCGCCACATCTGTGCCGAGCTGCCAGAGGCTTTTCTCGCGGGGCCGCGTATTTTCGAGGAAAATGGACAGTTTTTCCTGGCGACTGTGGAGATGAGGACCAACGGCTACGTTATATGGCCATTTCGGGTCAACCCGAATGTAACGGTTGAGCGGTGTGCCTTCCTGATTTCGTCGGGCTGTGTCATCTCTCGTGAGGCTTTTCGCGTATTGGGCCAGTTCGACGAAGCGTTGTTTATCGACCACGTCGATGTCGAATACTCCCTGCGCGCGCAGGCTCTCAAGGTGCCGCGCTATCTGGTGTCTTCCCTAGCGCTGCCGCACCGGATCGGCGCCCGGCAGCCGCATCGCTTCGGCCCCTTTACCCTTATGGCGTCCAACCAGTCCTGGCTCCGGCGCTATTACAACACCCGTAACGGCGTGCGGTTGACTTTGCAGTATGGGCTGCGCTTTCCATTCGTGATCTTGCTTTTTACATGGTTGCAGCTCCGGCAGATCGTCGAAGTGGCGTTGTGCGAACGCGATAAACGGGGCAAGTTCAAAAGCATGCTGTATGGCATTGTGGATGGTTGGCTGGGGCGGCTCGGCCCGATTGAAAAGACCCGCCCCTGCCTAGCGGCGCGAGCCAACCCCCAGAACCCATCCAACGGATAGGCGATTGCAGCCCCCCCTTGGGGCAACCCCATGGCATGATGGGGCTTGCGCCTTCGGGCGCTATTGCACCGGCCCATCCATCCCATCAGGAATGGGCAAAGGCAGCACGGCGATGCCTTCATCGAGCAGCGCCTCGGTTTCAGCGGGACTGGCTTTGCCTCGAATACCGCGTTCAGGCGCCTGGCCGTAGTGGATGCGGCGCGCTTCATCAGCGAAGCGCTGGCCGACGTCCTCGGTATGTGTCAGCATGTGCCGCACCATTCGCAGCCAAGCCACTTGTAGCGCGACAGGCATTCCCGGCGCAGAGTTGGCGGGCGCTGGCGATGATTCGTTACCTTGTGTGGAGACCGAATCAGCTGCTTGGTCAGTGTTATTACCGCCATCGCCACCGCGCAGATTCAGGCGCGGGGCGCTGAGCAGGCGGGTGATGCGCGTTTGGCCGCACAGCGGGCAGGCGAGTAAACCACTGCCGGTTTGCTGGCGGAAATCCTGTTCTGAGGAAAACCAGCCCTCGAAATTGTGACCTTGGGCACATTGGAGGTCCAGCACTTTCATGGCGTTGACTCCTGGCGCTGCTCGCCGGCAGCGGCCCAATATTCGTCCGTTCGCCAGTCGAGCGTCCAGTGCCCCATCATCCACTGCTGGAGCCACAAGGCGGCGGCAAGTGTTTTGGCATCGGTCACGGTGCCATCGCGGCACCAGGCAAGCAGTTGCGCAGGGGTGGCGGTAAAGACATCGAGATGCTCGCCCGGGTCGAGTTGCCGCGCGCCCTGGGTCAGGTCACGCGCAAACCAGATATCAATAACCTCGGTGGAATAAGCGACTGTGGGGTGCAGCTGCCCAGCGCGCGCCCATTGGCCGGCGGTGTAGCCGGTTTCCTCGCGCAGTTCGCGCCGGGCACAGTCAAAAGCGCGCTCCCCCGGAGCGAGTTTGCCGGCGGGAAATTCGATGATGGTCCGCCCTACCGGATAGCGATATTGGCGCTCCAGCACCAGTTGCAGCGCGCCGCCTTGGAGTTCCATAACCGGCACAACCGCCGCCGCGCCGGGGTGGATAAGGTATTCGCGACTAGCCTGGCCGCCGCTAGGCAAGCACACGGTGTCGCGCCGCAGGGTAAGAAAATCGCTACGCACCAAATCCTGTCCCGAAAGACAGGTTTCGATCAGGTGGGCGTCATCGTCGGGCATAGGGTGCAGCCTTTGCGGCGATAGCAGTAGCGTCAGACGAAGCCGGGGCAGGCGAAGGCGAGAGAAACCCAAACGTGCCGTGGCATCATGGAAAAAATCCGTTCAGGTGGTCAACATACGGATTACGGCATGGGTACACAACTTCAACAGACCGCCAGGGAAGATACCCAACACCAGTATCAGCAGACCGTTGATGGAAAGCACCACGCGCATATCCGCCGGAGCGGCGATCGGCGCGGCGGAGGCAGGAGGCGCGTCGAAATACATGACCTTGATGACGCGGATGTAATAGAACGCGCCGACCACTGACATGAGCACCGCGAACACGGCCAGCCCGACATACACCGATTCCCCGGTGCTAAGCAACGCTTGCAGCACCGAGAACTTGGCTGGAAAACCGACAAACAGCGGAATACCGGCCAGCGACATCATGCAAATAAGCATGACCGCGGCATACCAGGGGCTGCGTTGATTCAGGCCGGCCAAGTCGGAAATCTCCTCGCTCTCGAAACCCTCGCGCGAGAGTAAGACGATCACGCCGAAACTCACCAGCGTCGTCAGCACGTAGCTAACGATGTAGAACATGGCCGAGCCGTAAGCGTTGGCCGCGTTCAACGTGTTGCTTTGCACCGTGCCTGCAAGCAGACCGATCAACACAAAACCCATTTGCGCGATGGTTGAGTAAGCCAACATGCGTTTGAGGTTGGTCTGCGCGATAGCCGCCAGGTTACCCACCAGCAGCGAAACCACCACCAGAACCGCCAACATGGGCTGCCAATCCACCGCCAGCGGCAGCAGGCCTTGCGCCAACAGCCGCATGGCCAGCGCGAAAGCGGCCAGTTTGGGCGCGGCGCCGATGACCAGCGTGACAGCTGTGGGCGCGCCCTGATACACGTCGGGCAGCCACATATGGAACGGCGCGGCGCCAAATTTGAAGGCCACGCCGGCGACCACGAATACCAGGCCAAACACCAGCACCTTGTGCTGAATCTGGCCAGTGGCGATGGCCTCATAAACGCTGCCGACATCAAGCGTGCCAGTTGCGCCATAGACCATCGACAGGCCGTAAAGCAGAAAGCCCGACGCCAGGGAACCGAGCACGAAATACTTCATCGCCGCCTCGACGGCGGTGGCGTCGTCGCGCCGCAGCGCCACCAGGGCGTAGCTGGAAAGCGTGAGCAGCTCCAGTCCCAAATACAGCACCAGCAGGTTGTTGCCGGTACACAGCACCAGCGTGCCCAGCAGCGCCAGCAGGTTCAGCGAATACCACTCGCCGCCGCCGCGCACCATGCCGCGCGCCTGCACATAACTGCGCCCATAGATCAGTACGACGAGCGTGGCGATACAAGCAAAACAGGTCAGCCAATTAGCCAGCGTATCGCTCACCACGGCGCCGCCAAAACCGTAAATGGTTCTGTCTTCAACCGCATAAATCGCCGACAGCCCCGCCGTCAACAGCAGCGTGAGAATGGTTAGCACGTAGGCCGTGGCGCGGCGTTTGCTGTGGTCGAACAGGTCGGCCAGCGCGATCACGCAGGTCATAACCAGCAGCACGATCTGCGGATAAGCGGCCACCCAACTGAATCGATCAATCATGGCGTTTCACATTCCTCAATTGGGTAGGGGCGCGGCCAGCTTGGTGACCGAAGCCTGTTGCAGCAGGCGCGCCACGGAAGCGTTCATTGCGTCGGTCAGCGGTTTGGGATACAGGCCCATCCACAGTACGGCCACTGCCAGAATCACCAGCATCAGGCACTCGCGGGCATTGATCTCCTTGAGCGCGCGCACGCGATCGTTGGCAATCGCGCCGAAATACACGCGCTTGAACATCCACAGCGTGTACGCCGCGCCCAGAATGAGCGCGAGCGCGGCCAGCAACCCCAACCTGAAATCGGCCTTGACCGCGCCGAGAATCACCGTCCACTCACCGACGAACCCGGCGGTACCCGGCAAGCCGCAGTTGGCCATGGCAAACAGCATGGCCAGCGTGGCAAAACGCGGCATGGTATTGACCACCCCGCCGTAATCGGCAATCTGCCGCGTGTGCATCCGGTCATAGAGCACGCCGATGCACAGGAACATCGCCGCCGAAACGAAACCGTGCGCGATCATCTGCAACAGGCCACCGGCAATGCCCTGGGCGCTGAAGATGAAAAAGCCCAGCGTGACGAAACCCATGTGCGCCACCGACGAATAGGCCACCAGTTTCTTCATATCCTTCTGCACGATCGCCACCAGGCCGACATAGATCACGGCGATCAGCGACAACCCGATCATCAGTCCGGCCCATTGGTGCGAAGCATCGGGCAGGATCGGCAGCGAAAAGCGCAAGAAGCCATATGCGCCCAGCTTGAGCATGATGGCCGCCAGCACCGCCGAACCGCCGGTGGGCGCTTCCACGTGCACGTCCGGCAGCCACGTGTGCACCGGCCACATCGGCACCTTGACCGCGAAAGCCGCGAACAGGGCGAAGAACAGCAGCGTCTGCACCGTGCCCGAAAGCGGCAGCGCCTGCCAGGTCTGGATGTCGAAGCTCCCATCCGAATGGACGTAGAGATAAATAAAGGCCACCAGCGTCAGCAGCGACCCGATCAGCGTGTAGAGGAAGAACTTGAACGCCGCGTAGATCCGGTTGGGGCCGCCCCAGATGCCGATGATGAGATACATCGGAATCAGCGTGGCCTCGAAGAAAACGTAGAACAACATGCCATCGAGCGCCGAGAACACGCCGATCATCAGTCCCGACAGGATCAGGAACGCTGCGTAATACTGGCTGACCTTGCGCTGGATGACCTCCCAGCCGGCGATGACCACGATCACCGTGATGAACGCGGTAAGCAGCACGAACCACAGCGAGATACCGTCCACGCCCAAGTGGTAGTTGACGTTGAAGCGCGCAATCCACGGCGCGTTCTCGACGAACTGCATATCCGCCGTGCCAGGCTTGAAGCCCGCCCACAGCGGCAACGTCACCAGCAACCCGAGGATGGAACCCACGAGCGCCAGCCAGCGCACCAGCGGCGCTTGATCCTCGCGCCCCAGCGCGAGCAGCACGATGCCGAAAACGATCGGCACCCAAATGGCAAGGCTCAACCACATGACTTGACCGATCCCCTTATATATTGGTCCCGAAGATGAACCAGCTCATCAGCACGACCACGCCCAAAATCATGACCAGGGCGTATTGATACAGGAACCCGGTCTGGAGCCTGCGCGCGACACCCGCTACCCAGCCCACCAGCTTCCACGAACCGTTGACGATGGCTCCGTCGATAAAGCCCTGATCGCCGGATAGCCACAACTCGGAACCCAGCGCCCGGGCACCACGCGCCACCACCTTTTCGTTGAACCAGTCCACGTAATACTTGTTTTCAAGGAGGCGGTAAAGCAGCCGGAACGCCGGAAACCGCTCCACCGCCTTGAGCAGCGCCGGGTTGATCATGTAGAGGTAATATGCCACGACCACGCCTGCCAGCGCTAGCCAGAACGGCGCGCCGGCGAAACCGTGCAGCCCCATTTGCCGCCAGTCGTGAATGCTTTCGGCCAATTCGGCCATTGCCGGATGGCGCACGATGTCGGAAAAGATCACGCCTTGGAACAAGCGGCCGAACAGCATCGGCGTGAGCGTGAGCGCCCCGATGACCACCGATGGAATTGCCAGCAGCACCAGTGGCAGCCAGACCACCCAAGGGCTTTCGTGCGGCTTGGCATCATGACCGTGACTGTGGTCGCCGTGATGGGCATCGGGATTCTGGTCATAACGCTCCTTACCGTGGAACACCAGAAAATACAGTCGCGCCGAATAGAACGCCGTGACGAACACCCCCAGCAGCACCGCCCAATAGGCAAACCCGGCGGCGGCCAAATGACTGGCGTGCACCGCTTCAATGATCGAATCCTTGGAATAGAAACCGGCGAAGAACGGCGTGCCGATCAGCGCTAGCGAACCGACCAGGAAGGTAATCCAGGTAATCGGCATGTATTTGCGCACCCCGCCCATCCAGCGGATGTCCTGATTGTGGTGCATACCCATGATGACCGAGCCGGCCGCCAGGAACAGCAGCGCCTTGAAGAAAGCGTGTGTCATCAGGTGAAATATCGCCGCCGAATAAGCCGACGCACCCAGCGCCACCGTCATGTAACCCAGTTGCGACAGTGTGGAATAGGCGATCACGCGCTTAATGTCGTTCTGGATGATGCCCAGAATACCCATGAACAACGCCGTGATGCCGCCGATCACCAGAATGAAGTTGAGCGCCGCGTCCGACAGTTCGAACAGCGGCGACATGCGCGCCACCATGAAGATGCCCGCCGTTACCATGGTCGCGGCGTGGATCAGCGCTGAGATCGGCGTGGGGCCTTCCATCGAATCAGGCAGCCAGGCATGGAGCGGGAACTGCGCGCTCTTACCCATCGCGCCGATAAACAGGCAGATGCAGATGACCGTAATCAGCAGCCAGTGCGTGCCGGGGAACAGCAGTGTTCCCAGCAGCACCGGCGCTTTGCCGAACGCCTCGCCGTAGTTGAGCGTACCGGCGTAAGCGGCGATCAGACTGATACCGAGGATGAAGCCGAAATCGCCCACCCGGTTAATCAGGAACGCCTTCATGTTGGCAAAGATCGCAGTCGGGCGCGTAAACCAAAAGCCGATGAGCAGATACGACACCAACCCCACCGCTTCCCAGCCGAAAAACAGTTGCAGGAAGTTGTTGCTCATCACCAGCATCAACATGCTGAACGTGAACAGCGAGATGTAGGCAAAGAAGCGGTCGTAGCCCTCGTCATCGGCCATGTAGCCGATGGTGTAGATGTGCACCATCAGCGACACAAAGGTCACCACGCACATCATCGTAGCTGTCAGACCATCGACCAGGAAGCCCACTTCCATCTTCAGACCGCCGACGGTCATCCACTCGTAAATCGTTTGATCGAACCGCGCGCCGCCGATAACCGCATTAAGCGTGATGGCCGAGAGCACAAACGCGATTGCCACCCCCAGGATGGTAAGGGTGTGCGATGCCGCGCGGCCGATGCGATTGCCGCCGAAAGTCGTACCCAAAATACCTGCGAGCGCTGCCCCCGCCAGAGGGGCCAGCGGCACCGCGCACAGCATCGGAGCGGAAAGCGTAGGACTCATCGCGCGTCAGCCTTTGAGGGTGTTGAGTTCATCGACGTTGATGTTCGATTTGGCGCGGAACAGCAGCACCAGGATCGCTAGGCCGATCGCCGATTCCGCCGCCGCCACGGTCAAGATGAAGAACACGAACACCTGCCCGTTCATGTCGCCCAGGTAACGCGCGAACGCGACAAAGTTGGTGTTGATCGCCAGCAGCATCAGCTCGATGGCCATTAGCAATACGATCAGGTTTTTGCGGTTCAGGAAGATGCCGACCACCGCCAGCGCGAACAGGATCGCGCTCAAGGTCAGGTAATGAGCGAGCGTCAGGGTCATGGTTTTTTCTCCGGCGCTGGGGGCGTGGATGTGGGCACGGCAGCCGCTGGCATCGTGGCGGAAGAAACGGCCTCCTCCGGTTGCGGCGCGGGCGGCGGCAGCGGCGCGCCGGTGGGCGCGAGTTTGACAATTTCCAGCCGGTCTCGAGCACTTGCGCGGACTTGCGCTGCGGGATCGATCTTGCGGTTGTCCTTGCGTTGACGTAGCGTCAGCGCGATGGCCGCCACCATCGCCACCAGCAATATCGCGGCGGCAATTTCAACCTGATACAGGTACCGCGTATAGAGCAAAATGCCCAGCGCCCTGGTGTTGGCGTATTGCCCCGGGCCGCTGGCAGCGGTAGAAAGCGCCTCGGGCGCCAGCGGAATACCGCGAAAACCGCCGAACAACACCGCCGCCATTTCCAGCGCCACCACCACGCCGACCGCCAGCGCCAACGGCAGGTTGCGCCAAAAATCGCGCCGCGCGCCGTCGATGCGGATGTCGAGCATCATCACCACGAACAGGAACAGCACCATCACCGCGCCCAGATAAACCAGCACCAGCACGATGGCCAGAAACTCGGCCTTGAGCAACAGCCACACGCCGGCCGCCTGCGAAAACGCCAGCATGAGGTAGAGCACCGCGTGCACCGGGTTGCGCGCGGTAATGACCCGGAACGCCGACGCCAGCAGTACCAGGGAGAACAGGTAGAAGAAAACGGTCTGGACTTCCATGAGATCAGTTTCCGGTAATCCGCGCTTTCATCGGTAGGGCGCGTCCGCCGCTTTGGCCGCGGCGATTTGCGCTTCATAACGGTCGCCCACAGCCAGCAACATGTCCTTGGTGAAGTACAGGTCGCCGCGTTTTTCGCCGTGGTATTCGAGGATATTGGTTTCAACGATGGAATCGACCGGGCAGCTTTCCTCGCAGAAACCGCAAAAAATACATTTGGTCAGGTCGATGTCGTAGCGCGTGGTGCGGCGCGAACCGTCTTCGCGCACACCTGTCTCAATCGAGATCGCCATGGCCGGACACACCGCCTCGCACAATTTGCAGGCGATGCAGCGCTCTTCGCCGTTTTCATAGCGGCGCAGCGCGTGCAGGCCGCGAAAGCGTGGCGACAGCGGCGTTTTCTCTTCGGGATATTGAACCGTGATCGGGCGACTCAAAGCATAGCGCCCGGTCAGGGCCATGCCTTTGAACAATTCCACCAGCAGAAAGCTCTTGAAAAAGTGGCGCCAGGAAAAGGGTGTAGCGGTTGACATGATGTTTTCCCCTTTCAGTGCCAAATGTTCCAGGGGCTGAGCAGCCACACGGCCACCACCAACAGCCACACGAGGGTGACCGGAATAAAGATTTTCCAACCTAGCCGCATGATCTGGTCATAGCGGAAGCGCGGGAAAGTGGCGCGAATCCAGATAAACATCGAAACCATGACGCAGGTTTTGGCCGCCAGCCATATCCAGCCGGGAATAAACGTGAACCACCCGCCGAACGGCGACAGCCAGCCGCCCAGGAACATCGTGACGGCCAGAATGGCGACCAGCCACATGGCGGCATATTCCGCCAGGAAAAACACGGCAAAACCCATGCCCGAATACTCGACCATGTGGCCCGCGACGATTTCGGCTTCGCCTTCTACTACGTCGAACGGATGGCGGTTGGTTTCGGCCACGCCGGAAATCATGTAAACGAAGAAAATCGGCAGCAGCGGCAGCCAGTTCCACGACAGCAATCCAAAACCGTGAGCAGCGAACCAGCCCTTGGCCTGCCCCATCACGATGTCGGTCATGTTCATGCTGCCGCTGACCATTAGCACCACCAGGAAGCAGAAACCCATCGCGATTTCATAACTCACGGTCTGCGCCGAAGCGCGCAGCGCACCCAGGAACGAATACTTGGAGTTGGCTGCCCAGCCCGCGATGATGACGCCATAGACCTCGATTGAGGTGATCGCCATCAGCAGCAGCAAACCGGCGTTGACGTTGGCGATAGCCACCTCCGGCCCGAACGGAATCACCACCCAAGCTGCCAGCGCCGGCATGATGGCCAGCACCGGCCCCAGCAGAAACAGCGCCTTGTTGGCCGCCGTGGGCAGGATGATTTCCTTGGTCATCAGCTTGAAGGCATCGGCGAAAGGTTGCCAGATGCCCCACGGGCCGACGCGATTGGGGCCGTAGCGCACCTGCACCCAGCCCAGGAGCTTGCGCTCCCACAATGTCAGATACGCCACGCAAATTAGCAGCGGTACCAGCACCACGACGATTTTGACGATCGCCCAAATGACCGGCCAGACGATACCGGTCCACCAGTAATGGCCGCCCAAATGCAAACCAGCGTTGTAGAGGGTTTCGATCATGCGCCAAC
>JAIRRE010000289.1 GCA_031256125.1 Burkholderiaceae bacterium | reverse complement strand
GCACGCCACTGGCAGCCTGTGCGCAGCAGGTACAGCACTGCACAGAACACCTCATACAAATCCACTTTGCGCGGCGCTGTCTTTTTGCGCGCGCTCTCCAGCAGCGCCCTGATCTGCTCAAACTGCTCTGGCTTGATAGCGCTTGGGTAGCCTTTTCTCATCCCGCGAGTTTCTCACAGAAACCAGAGACTTCGAACAGGCTCTTAGTCAAGGGTGTTAGCATTGAAAAGCGTCAGTTTCGATGGCTCCGATCAGGCATACAGAACCCTGTTGGCGCCGGTGTTTCAAGATTCAGGGAGGGATTAAATGAAAAAAGTACAACTTGTTTTTGCTATTGCATTGATAGCAATTCTTGCCGGGTGCGCTTCGCATCAATACACGCGCGATGATATGACTGATAAACGTGCATTCAAGCGTCAATTGAAAATAGACAACCGCCTTTGCAAGGCCGATTCAGCCTACGATGCCTGTATGCTTGCACACGGATGGCACCGCAGAAATCCCGGCGAAGCCAGGTTCCATCCAGCGCCAGCTGCTAGCGCGACCAGTGCCGCCCAGGCAGTTCACTGACAGACAAGTTATTGCAGTGCCGCATCAGTCTGTCTGCTCGTCCGCACGGAGCTGCCGCCGACGATGTTGACCAGCCCTTCTTGGGCAAAGCCGTGCACCAGCCGGTTGGTGATGTTGGGCGTTTCATCAAAGCCGGTATCACTTATCGGGTTGGGCAAACCATCGAGCAGGGACGTAAACCGGCGTGTGACATCACGCATGAAGCTCCGTGCGAATGACGCGCCCGGATACTCAGACGCGATATGGGGCTGGAGCGTTAAAGTCATAGGTGCAACATCGGCGCCGGTGCCTGGCTGTTGCAAAGGATAGGAAAGCATCATGCCCGATCGGGCGCATTCGAGTTTTTTCGGCGAACTGGACCAGATGAAGGCCAGGCTTGATGCCGCGCGTCCGTTGCCGGAGGAAACATTGGCATCGTTGCGCGCGCACCTAGCGCTCGAATGGACCTACCACTCCAACGCCATTGAGGGCAATACCCTTACGCTGCGGGAAACCCAAGTAGCCCTAGAAGGTATCACCATAGGCGGCAAATCGCTCAGGGAACACTTGGAAGCCATCAACCACCGGGATGCCATTCATTACGTGGAGCGTCTTGTCAGCCAGCAGGAAATCCTTTCCGAGCGAGCCATTCTGGAAATCCACAGCTTGGTCTTGAAAGGCATATATGAGCGGCAAGCGGGCCGCTATCGCCAGCAAAACGTCGTCATCACCGGGGCCAGCGCCCGGCCAGCCAACTTTCTGCATGTGCGCGATGAAGTCGGGGCGCTGTTGGACTGGCATGGCAGCCCACAAGCACGGGCGCTGCACCTTATCGAACGCGAGGCACAAATGCACGCCCGGTTCGAGCGGATACATCCCTTCATCGACGGCAACGGACGCACGGGAAGGCTGTTGCTGAACCTCGAATTGATGAAGGCAGGCTACCCGCCGACCATCATCCAGAAAGAAGACCGGCTTGATTACTACCAGGCGCTGGATACCGCTTCAATGACTCAGGACTACATGCCCATCACCTGTCTGGTCGCCAGTGCGGTCAAGCGATCCCTTGAACTGTACCTGGAGCTTTTGGACTCGGCTCGCGCCGATCGAAACGCCTAGATCACTGCCGACGGCAGCAATCCAGAAACCGGCTTACAAAACCCGGCACGATTGATTCCCCGGTCATTGCGCTGCCGCATTATGCTATAATAATAATAGCTAAAGCCCCTTTCGGTATCTTGGCTAAATACTAATTTTACTTGTTTCAAATTTTGGGGCTGCCGGAGCCTCCACTTTCTTCACGACTTTCATGAATCCAACACTTACCTTCCCGGCAACAGACGATGAGATCGAGATAATCGAAAACGTGACTTTTGACGAGCTGCGCATCGGCCAGTCAGCCGAACTCACGCGCACGCTTACCGCAGCCGACGTGCAGAGTTTTGCTGCCGTCTCAGGCGACAGCAACCCCGCGCATCTGGATATCGACTACGCCGCCGATACGCCGATGCACGGCATCGTCGCGCACGGCATGTGGAGCGGCGCGCTGATTTCCGCCGTGTTCGGCACCCAGTTACCCGGGCTGGGCACGATTTATTTGGAGCAGAGCCTGCGCTTCAAGCGTCCGGTGCGGATCGGCGACACGGTTACCGTGCGCGTGACGGCGCGCGCCAAGGACGAGGTGAAAAAGCACGTCGAATTTGATTGCGTCGTGCTCAACCAGCATGGAGAAACTGTGGTGACTGGCATGGGGCGCGTACTGGCTCCCTTGCGCAAACTGTGCCGCCCGCGTACCAGGCTGCCGGTGATTGATCTGCTCGAAGTGCCCGATGCCGTTCTGGCCTGATACTTACACCGCCTGCCCGTCCGGCCGGAACAGCCGCCGCCCACCTTGCCCTTGCATGGCGCGGACTATGGCGCTAATGTGCTCCGGCGTGGTGCCGCAACAGCCGCCGACGATATTGACCAGCCCTTCTTGGGCAAAGCCATGCACTAGGCGGCTGGTGATGTCGGGCGTTTCGTCAAAGCCCGTATCGCTCATCGGGTTGGGCAGGCCTGCGTTGGGGTAGCAACTGATAAAGGTGTCGCTCGCCGCGCGCGCCAGTTCCTGCAAATAAGGCCGCATCAGCGCCGCGCCCAGCGCGCAGTTCAGGCCCACCGAAAGGGGCCGCGTGTGCCGCACGCTGTACCAGAAGGCTGTGACGGTCTGGCCGCTGAGCAGCCGCCCGGAAGCATCGGTGACGGTGCCGCTAATCATCACCGGCAGGCGCTCGCCGCTGGCATCGAACGCTTCTTCGATGGCGAACAGCGCGGCTTTGGCGTTGAGCGTGTCGAAGATGGTTTCCAGCAACAGCACGTCCGCCCCGCCTTCGATCAGCGCCAGTGACTGTTCCAGATACGCCGCGCGCAGTTCCTCGAAAGTGACGTTGCGCGCGCCGGGGTCGTTGACATCCGGGCTGATGCTGGCGGTGCGCGGCGTCGGGCCGAGCGCTCCGGCCACGAAGCGCGGCTTATCCGGCGTGCTGAATTTGTCGCACGCCGCGCGGGCGAGCCGGGCCGAGGCCAGATTCATTTCGCGCGCCAGCGCCTCCATGCCGTAATCGGCTTGCGCGATGCGCGTCGCGCCAAAGGTGTTGGTTTCGATCAGGTCGGCCCCGGCGGCCAGATATTTTTCGTGAATGGCCGCGATCACGTCGGGCCGCGTGATGGAGAGCAGGTCGTTATTGCCCTTGAGGTCGCGCGGCCAGTCCGTCAGGCGCGCATCGGCTCCCGCCGGGCCGCCTGCGCCGCGGTAATGCGCCTCGGTGAGCTTGAGGCGCTGGATCATGGTGCCCATTGCCCCGTCGAGAACAGCGATGCGCCGGCGCAAGATTTCCGGCAGCGCGCGGGCGCGGGTGTAGGCAAGGTCGGACATGCGGGCGGATTGTAGGAAGGCGGTTTGCGGCGAGCCAGAAACGGGGACATACCCCAGCGTCGGCTCGACGCCTTAGCCCCGTAGCCGCGCCGGACTGAGCATGGCGGCGGTCAACCCCTGAGCCGCTGCGTGTGCGGGCAGCGGCAGGCCACGCGCCAGAGCGGCGCAGCACTCGCCCATCGCCGCCGAGGTCTGGATACCGTAGCCGCCCTGCGCGGCAACCCAGAAAAAACCGGACGCGGCGGGATCGAACCCGCCCACCAAATCGCCATCGGCAACAAAGGTTCGCAACCCGGCCCAAGTGCGCGCGGGCCGGGCAAT
>JAIRRE010000279.1 GCA_031256125.1 Burkholderiaceae bacterium | reverse complement strand
CTGGGGTATCTGTTGCTGACAATGGCCCGCTTTGGCGTGCCCGCTGTGATTTGTACCGACAACGAAGGGATGTTCCAAAGTCTCTTATGGAAAATGGCGCTCAAAACTTTTGGCATTACCCATCGGCGTGGCGCGCCATATTGCCATTGGCTCAACGGCCGGATCGAACGGTTGTTCGGTTCTTTGAAACCTCTGCTCAAAAAGATCGCTCCGGTCAGCGCCAAAGGATTGCAAAAATCGCTCAAAGCGTTTACCTGGTTTTACAACGAAGTGCGGGTGCATCAGAATCTCAAAGGACTGACACCGATGGAAGTCTGGCAAGGTAAAACCCTGGCTGAAGTTCAACAAGCTCAAGCCACGCAACCAGGCCAGTGGGTGACTGCCCTTGATGGTTTGATGCTGGGCTACTACACACGATGTTGAGGCAAATGCAATCAGCAAAACTCCAACGCCCAAAAAATGCCTGTCCACGATGGGCGGGAATGAACTCAACCTAAAGGCCCAAAATGCTCAAAGAATAGGCATCCTGCGTTCTCACAACTCGTGTACAAGCTGCCCCGCAAGCACAAAAACCAGCCTATTGCTTAAAAAATAGGCTGGGTAGAACTTGGGAGTGAGGCAAATGGACAGTGGACAGGACACTGCTCCGGTAATCAGCCAGCCCGAACGGTGCAGGCGAGCTTTTATACGTCGGGGTGTGCGAGAAAAATCAGAGAGCGGCTTTACCGGCTTTCCGGGCGTGTGTCGGTAAAGCGCCCGTAGCCTTGCAAGCGCTCATAGCGGCGGTCGAGCAGTTCCCTGGGTTTGAGGTCGGCCAACTGCCGCCACGCATCGCCCAACGCGCGTTTGAGGAAAGCGGCCATCTGACGCGGATCGCGGTGCGCGCCGCCCACCGGCTCGCTCACGATCTTGTCCACCAGCCCCAGCGCCTTCAGGCGAAGCGCGGTGATGCCCAGCGCCTCGGCGGCTTCCTGCGCCTTGTCGCTGGTTTTCCACAAAATCGAAGCGCAGCCTTCGGGGCTGATGACGGAATAGACGGCGTATTGCAGCATCAGCACCTGATCGGCCACAGCAATCGCCAGCGCTCCGCCGGAACCGCCTTCGCCGATGATGGTGGTGATGATGGGCACTTCCAGCCGCGCCATTTCATAGATGTTGCGCCCGATGGCCTCGGACTGGCTGCGCTCCTCGGCGTCGATGCCGGGAAATGCGCCCGGCGTATCGACAAAGGTGAACACCGGTAGCTTGAATTTTTCGGCCAGTTGCATCAGGCGCAGCGCCTTGCGATAGCCCTCGGGCCGCGTCATGCCGAAGTTGCGCAGCGCGCGCTCTTTGGTGTCGCGCCCTTTCTGATGGCCCAGCACCATGCAGGCGTTGCCATTGAAGCGCGCCAAGCCGCCGACGATGGAGGCATCGTCGGCAAAGTGCCGGTCGCCGTGCAATTCCACAAAATCGGTAAAGCACTCGCGCACGTAATCGAGCGTGTAGGGGCGCTCGGGGTGCCGGGCGATTTTGGTGATCTTCCAGGGTGTCAAGGACGCATAGATGTCCTTGGTCAGTTGCAGACTTTTCTTGTCGAGCTGGTCGATCTCCTCGGAAATATCGACTGCGCTTTCGGTCTGCACGTAGCGCAATTCCTCAATCTTGTTCTCCAGTTCGGCAATCGGTTGCTCGAAATCGAGAAAGGTTCTTTTGGTCAACACAGGCTCCTCGGTTGGACGCAAGGGATCAATATTACCGGATTGAGACTGGGCGATCGGCGCAGCGGCAGGCGGTTGCCGCCAGCCGGCCAGCAATTTGTCCGCCGGCTTCATGGGCACGGACGTGCATGCACCTGATCGCCGCGTTCGCCGCGCAATAGGTCTGCAATGGCTCGCGGATAAATCAGGTGTTCTTGCGTAAGCACGCGCGCGGCGAGGGTGTCGGGCGTGTCATCGGGGAGCACAGGCACGGCGGTTTGGGCCAGGATTTCGCCGCAATCCAGCGCCTCGGTAACGCGGTGCACGGTAGCGCCGGCAAAGCGGCAACCCATTTCAATGGCGCGCTGGTGCGTGTGCAAGCCGGGGAAAGCGGGTAGCAGGCTGGGATGGATATTGACCAGGCACTCCTCGTAATGCCGCACGAAGCCAGGCGTGAGAATGCGCATGAAACCCGCCAGGATGACCAGCGGCCGCGCACCGGCGGCATAGCGATCAATGGCGGCCATCAGCGCAGCGTCGAACGCCTCGCGACTGGCATAGGCACGGTGATCGACCACGACGGTTTCGATACCCTCCTCCCGTGCCCAAGCCAGACCCGCCGCATCGGACCGGTTGCTGATGATGGCCGCAATGCGCGCGCCGTAGCGACCTGCCCAGCCTTCGCGCTGCGCGGTTTGCACGATGGCTTGCATGTTGCTGCCGGTACCGGAGATGAGGATGACAATGGACTGCATGACTTGTGGGAATACCCTTGGATGGGCAGCTTGTACTCATGGCTCTTGATGGCCTTCGAGATCAGGATGGTTAATAATAGTATGGCACTGCGGTTGTCATTGAAACACCGTGCTGCAATCCTTAACGTTTTTACAGGGAGACATCCATGTCCGACATCACGACCATCAAAGACACCACCGCCAACCCCGCCCCGCTGGGCTTGTTGGCCTTCGGCATGACCACCGTGCTGCTCAACATCGCCAACGCGGGGCTGATTCCACTCACCAGCATGATTCTGGCGATGGGTATTTTTTACGGCGGCTTGGCGCAGGTCATTGCCGGCATCATGGAATGGAAGAAAGGCAATACCTTCGGTTGCGTCGCATTTCTTTCCTACGGTATGTTCTGGCTGGCGTTCGTCGGGCTGCTGGTATTGCCCAAGATGGGCCTGGCCGCCGGGCCTGACGCTGCTACCGTGGGCTATTTCCTGCTGCTGTGGGGCATCTTCTCGCTGGTGATGTTCATCGGCACGTTCAAGATCAATCTCCACCTGCAAATCGTGTTCGGCACGCTGACGGTGCTGTTCTTCCTGCTGACAGCGCACGAATTCACCGGGGTCGCGGCCATTGGCACTATCGCCGGCTGGGAAGGCATCATTTGCGGCGCCACGGCTATTTATGCGGGGTTCTCGCAGGTGCTGGGTGAACTGAATAAGTAATAAGCCCAGTGCAGGGCCTTGTCTCCTGTACGTCACGGCGCTAGGGTTTGCCCTGATAAGGGTTCCTTGGTACCGTGCTCAGAATAGGTAACGACACTGCTTCGTGCGCATGAGCGTTCGATGCGGTTGCGTTTCCTCTGAAAGCGTACAGGAGACTCCGATGACCCAACGTACAAGCGCCCTTATATCCCGTCATCAAATAAGCCCAGTGACAGCAGCAGCCAAGTGAATTGCCCCCCACGAAAACAGCAGCGCTCTTGTTGTAACGCGTGGCTATGGTTTGGTATTGCTTCAGGCGCGCAAAAAAGTTCTCGATCAAATGCCGCGCCTCATACAGATATTTGTCGTACTGGCGTTACACCTTGCGCGTGCTGATGCTGGGTATGACTACCGCC
>JAIRRE010000164.1 GCA_031256125.1 Burkholderiaceae bacterium | reverse complement strand
TCCCGCAGTGCCCGCCGACGCGGCCAGCACGATGGGCGTATGCGCCAATACGGCGGGCGCGGCACCCACGCTGCAATGCGGGATGAAGTCCTGCGCCGAAAACGTCCATAGCGCCTGGTCAAGCTGTCCGAGCAGATCTTGCTCGCCAACTACCCGTACACGGCTGCCGGATTGGTAGATTTTGCGCAGCAGCCGACAGGCATACGGGAGTTTGCCCGGCACGTTGAAATGGAACGCGATTTCGGTCATGGCCACAGTCCCGCCGCACGCGGATTTTCAGGCTTTCCGGGCCTTCTTGCCCTTGGCTGCTTTGGGTGGGTTGTCCGCCGCGCGCTGCACCGCCAGATCGTCGGCCAGCGCCAGCAGGTAGTGCACCAGCAGCCCGACCGGGCGGCCTGTTGCGCCTTTGGCCGGGCCGTTTTTCCAGGCCGTGCCGGCGATGTCCAGATGCGCCCACGGCCAGCGGCTGGCAAAGCGTTGCAAAAATTTGGCCGCCGTTACCGATCCCGCCGGACGCCCGGCAACGTTGGCCACGTCGGCAAAGTGGCTCTTCAGGCCCTCGGCGTATTCATCGTCCAGCGGCATGCGCCAGCAGAGATCGAGCGCGCGTTCGCCCGCCGCCGCGAGCGCCTCGGCCAGTGCGTCGTCGTTGGCAAACAAACCGCTGCGCACGCCGCCGAGCGCGATCATGCAGGCGCCGGTCAGTGTGGCGATGTCGATCACCGCGCGCGGCTTGAAGCGTTCGGCATAAGTCAGCGCGTCGCATAACACCAAGCGGCCTTCGGCGTCGGTGTTGAGAATTTCGATGGTTTGGCCGGAAAGGCTTTGCACCACGTCGCCGGGTTTGACCGCGCGTCCGCCGGGCAAATTTTCGGTGGCCGGAATCAGCCCCACCACGTTGATGGTCGGGCGCAGTTGCGCCAGCGCGCGGAACGCGCCCAGTACGCTGGCGGCACCGCTCATGTCGAACTTCATCTCGTCCATTTCAGGGCCGGGCTTGAGCGAGATGCCGCCGGAATCGAAAGTAATGCCCTTGCCTACCAGCGCCACCGGCGCTTCGTGCTTGTCCGCACCCTGGTAGCGCAGCACGATGAAGCGCGGCTCTTGCGCCGAACCTTGCGCCACCGCCAGAAACGCGCCCATGCCGAGTTTGGCGATTTCTTTGGGGCCGAGTACCTCGCAGTCGATACGTGGCAGTTCCGTCAGCGCCTGCGCCACTTTGGCTAACAGCGTGGGCGTGGCGTGATTGGCCGGACGGTTGGCCCATTCACGCGCCAGCGCAATACCCTCGCCCACCGCATTGGCGCGCGTCAATGCCGCTTGCAATACCAGCGGCGACTGGCCTTCCAGATCGGGCACGCCAATCGTGATGTGCTCGATTCTGGAAGGTTCGAGCTTGCTGTGCGTGGTTTTGGTGGCGGTGTAGAGATACAGCGCGTCACGGATCGCCAGCACCACCGCTTCCAGCGTCAGCGCGCAGGTGTCCTGGGCGAAGCAGAAGGTGACGTCGGCAAATCGGGCCGACTTCAAAAAGCCCGCCGCTGCGCCTATCGCTTTTTTGACGCGCGCCGGTGCGCTATCGCCTATGCCCAGCAGCAATACGCGCTCGGCGTGCATGCCAGGAACGCCGTGGCTGACCAGATGCGCGCCCGCCTCGGTTTTGAAATCGCCTCGGGCGCGGGCGCGCTCGATGAACGCGGAAAGCGCGTCGCCGCCGGGCCGAAAGCCCTCGCCAACCAGCGCCACCAGCGCCGGCACGGGCAATGCCGACGCCTCGTCAAGACCTAAAGCTTTGAGTGCGAAGTCCATAATTAGCTGCTTTACTTGAGTTGAAGCCTATTTGCCGATGTTATTCGATTCCTCGCTGCGCAAGGAGCTGGGCCGCAGTTTCAGCGCGACTCTGGTGGTGTTGGTAACCATCGTCATGACGGTGATGTTGATCCGCGTGCTCGGGCAGGCTTCCAGCGGCAGCGTGAACCCTTCCGAGGTCATCCTCATCATGGGCTACACGGTGCTGGGCCAGTTGCCGATCATCCTGACGCTAAGCCTGTTTATCTCCGTCACGCTCACGCTCACGCGCATGTACGCGGCCAGCGAAATGGTGGTGTGGTTCGCCAGCGGCCAGCCGCTGACGGCGTTCGCCAGGCCCGCCTTCCGCTTTGCCTGGCCGGTGCTGTTGGCGCTGACGCTGCTCTCGCTGCTGGCCGTGCCGTGGAGCAACCAGCAGATTCAACAGTTGCGCCAGCGCTACCGCGAGCGCGGCGATCTGGAGCGCGTCGCGCCGGGGCAATTCATGGAATCGGCCAATGGCCAGCGGGTGTTCTTCGTGGACAAGAATACCGGCGGTAGCAAAACCGGCAGCGACATCTTCATCGCCTCGACTGAACGCGGCAAGGAGACTGTGACCTCGGCGCGCGCCGGGCGGCTGGCGCAGCAAGCCACGGGGCGCTTTCTGATGCTCGACAATGGCCAGCAGTTGGAAACCGAGCAAGCCACCGGCCGGATGCGTATCAGCCAATTCGCGCAATACGGCTTGCGTCTGACGCCCGGTCAATCGGCCACCGTGGCCAACGATGCGCCGCGCCAGAAATCGACACTGGCGCTGATTACCGATCCCACGCCCGGCAGCCGGGGCGAACTGGCCTGGCGCGTCGGCCTGATTCTGGCGGCCATCAACTGCGTGCTGTTCGCGCTGGCGACCACCAAAGTCAACCCGCGCGCGGGCCGCAGCGCGGGCGTCATCTTCGCGCTGCTGGCTTTCACCGCTTATTACAACCTGCTAACGGTGGGCCAAACCTGGATCAGTCAGGGGCGCGTGAGCCTGGGAACTTTGCTGATACTGCTGCACGGGGGCATCTTCGTGCTCTCGCTCATCTGGCTGGCGCTGCGGCAGGGTTGGCGGCCCGGTGGCCGCCGCAATGGCGGCGCGGCGCGCGCGTCCGCATACGCACCGGGAAACGTCGCATGAAAACCATCCGCCGCATGATCTATAGTGAAGTGCTGCGCGCAGTCGGCGTGGTGACGCTGGCGTTTTTGCTGCTGTTCTTCGGTTTCGATCTGATTGATGAATTGCAGAACATAACCGACCCGCGTCTGATGCGCGGCTACACCCTGCCTGTCGCTTTGCTCAAGGTGGCGCTGGAAGTGCCCGGACACCTGTATGAGCTGTTGCCCATTGCCGTGCTAATAGGCACCATTTACGTCATGGCCCGACTGGCGGAAAGCTCCGAATACACCATCTTGCGTACCAGCGGACTCGGGCCGCGCCGCGCGTTGCTGATGCTGCTCACGCTCGGGCTGGGATTCGTCGCGCTGACCTTTGTGGTTGGCGATTACGCTGCTCCGGCAGCCAACCACGCCGCGCAGATGCTCAAGGCGCGCTTTTTGGGCGACATCACCACCGGTCATACTGGCGCGTGGCTCAAGGAGCGGCAAGACAACATGGCGTATTCAATCAACGTTGGCGCCCTGAACGCCCAGGGCGATATGAGCAATGTGCGCATCTTTGGCTTTGACGCCCGTACCGGACGCTTGCTGGTTACGCTGCGCGCGCCTAGCGCACGCTTCGCCCCGGATGACGGCTGGGATTTGCAACAGCCCGAACGCAAGCGCTTTCCCGCCGAGACCGACGTCAGCGCGAATGCGGGCGCAAACGCCGATAGCAACGCAAGCGCAAGCCGCCCCGATCCGCGCGTCATCATCGACCGCCCGGCCAACCTGCATTGGCCCACCAGCCTATCGCAAGGCATGGTTGCCGCGGCGGTGCTCGACCCCGACGGAATGCAGACGCTCGAACTGTTCCAGTACGTCCGTCATTTGCAAACCAACGGCCAAAATGCGCAGCGTTACCAGATCGCCTTCTGGCGCAAGGTGTTCTACCCGCTATCCTGCCTTGTGATGCTGGTGCTTGCACTGCCGTTTGCTTACCTGCACTTTCGCGCGGGCAATATTGCCGGCTATGTTTTTCTGGGCGTGCTGGCGGGCATCAGCTTCTTCCTGCTCAACAATCTCTCGGGCTTTATCGGCAATCTGCGCAGTTGGGAACCGTGGCTGGCCGCCGCCGCGCCGGGCATCCTGTACTCCATCCTCTCCCTCGGGGCGTTTACCTGGCTGGTGCTGCGGCAGTGAAAAACCGCAGAATGCGTTCGTACGCATTCGGGTGGCGGCTTCACCAGCCGGATTGCTGCTGCCACAGCCATATCTTTTTGAGGCAAAGCCTTGACGCACATCCATAACTCTTGGTATTATTAGATGTAATACTTGGGGTTTAAATCAAATACTTAAGGAGATTGCACCATGCGACTTAAAGCCGTTCCCGCCACCCTCGCAGTTGCTGTACTAACCCTCTCCTTGAGCGCGACCGTATGCGCGGACGATGTCCAGAATTTGAAGATAACAAGGCCCGCTTACTCCAATGACCTGGTAATCAACCTTCAACGGACGCGGCAAGAGCCGATCCAGTCCATTGAGCCGGCAAAAGTCACCGACCCGGCCAAAGTCGAGTTAGGCAAGCAGTTGTTCTTCGACCCGCGTCTGTCGCGTTCGGGCTTTATCTCGTGCAATTCCTGCCACAACCTGAGCATGGGCGGCAGCGATAACCTCGTAACCTCGATTGGCGACCGCTGGCGGCAAGGGGCTATCCGGGTGCCGACGGTGTTCAATGCGTCGTTGAACGCAGCCCAGTCCCGGGATGGCCGCGCCCAAACGCTGGCCGAGCAGACCGGCGGCTCGATCGCCAGCCCGATGGAGATGAATTCCACACCTCAGGCAGCCGAGAACATGCTCAACACCATTCCCGGTTATCGCGATCAATTCAAACAGGTCTATCAACTCGACAGAATTGGCATCGCGCAAATCACCGATGCCCTCGCCGCTTTCGAGTCCACACTGGTTACGCCCAACTCGCGCTTCGACCAATGGCTCAGGGGCAATGACAAGGCCATTACTGCTAACGAACGGGCAGGTTATGAACTGTTCAAAATTGCCGGCTGCATCACTTGCCACAGCGGCCCCGCCGCGAACAGCAGCGGTTACCAGCAAATAGACGTGGTGCGAACCTACCCCGTCAGAAACCCGGTCATTGGCAGCGCGGGCGCCACCGGCGACCAAAACGATCGCATGATGTTCAAGGTGCCAACGCTGCGTAACGTGGAATTGACTTACCCCTATTTCCACGATGGCGCGGCCAAGACTCTGCCCGATGCGGTACAAATCATGGGCCAGATTCAGTTGGGGCGTAATTTCACCGACGACGAAAATGTCAAGATCGTCGCGTTCTTGAAAACGCTCACCGGCAACCTGCCCAGTTTCAGGCTGCCGCAACTGCCGCTCTCGGGCGACAACACGCCACGCCCCAACCCGTTCGCGCCTCCGGCCAGTTCCGCGTCGCTGCTCCAGCAGCCCTGATTAATTTTGTAATCTTGAATCGCGCCGGGGATTGGCGTGATGATAATTGCGCCCCGACGTCAGCCCCATGACCACCGGCCACATTCTCCTCGCCCACGGTTCGCGCGACCCGGAGTGGCCCGCAGCCATTGATGCCGTGGCGGCGCGGATACGGCAACTCAATCCGGCTACGCCGGTACGGTGCGCGTATTTGGAACATACCCAGCCCGATCTGGCCTCCGCGCTTGATGCGCTGCTGGCCCAACGCGCTTTAACCATCCTGATATGGCCGATGTTTCTGGGACTAGGCCGCCATGCGCGCGATGATTTGCCGCGTCTAATTGCCGGCGAGCAGGAACGCATCCACGCCCGCCGCCCAGATATAACCCTCGCGCTCCAACCCGCCATCGCCGAGGATGATCGAGTACTGGATGCGATAGCACGGGTTATTTTGCATAAACCAAGCAATTTTT
>JAIRRE010000161.1 GCA_031256125.1 Burkholderiaceae bacterium | reverse complement strand
CAATCCCAATCCAGGAAGAACGACCAGTTCCAGTGGCCCATCGGGAATACTCCTCGCGCCGAATACGCTCGACGCCTTCAAATCAATCCACCTCAAAGACGCCAACGCCCGTCACGCAGGGACGGGCGTTGACCTCACCAGCACTGCGCTTGATGATTACTTCTTGCTGTAATCTTCCATCGACTTGTCGTTCGGGAGCGCCCAGGCTTCTTTGGTTGCATCCGACAGCGGCATGTTCAGCGAACGGCCATTGGGCGGAATCGGCTGCATGAACCACTTATCGTAGAGCTTGGCCAGCGAGCCGTCGGCAATTTGGCGCGCGATGCTGTCGTTGACCGCCTTCTGGAAGGCCGTGTCGTTCTTGCGCAGCATACAGGCGATCGGTTCAATCTCGATGGCCGGGCCGACGATCTTGAAATCGCCCGGGTTCTTCGAGCTGGCGATGTTGCCCGCCAAAATCGACTGGTCCATCACGAAGGCATCGGCGCGACCGGTTGCCAGCATCAGGAAGCTGTCGGCATGGTCTTTGCCATAGACGATATGAAAATCAATATTTTTCGCCTGGTCCTTGCGCACCGTTTGCACTTCGTTGGTGCCGGTAGTGGTCACGACCTTCTTGCCATTGAGATCCGGGATGCCGTTGATGCCCGAATTGGCTTTGACCGCCATGCGCATTTCTTCCACATAGGTGGTGTTGGCAAAAGCGACTTCCTTCTTGCGCGCAACCGTATTGGTGGCCGAACCGCATCCCAGGTCCACCGTACCATTCTCCACCAGCGGCATACGGTTGGCCGAAGTCATCGGCGTGTAAACGATCTTGATCGGCTTGCCGATCAGCTTGCTCAGGTCGTCGACGATACGCTCGGCCATCTCGGTATGAAAGCCCACGTACTTGCCGTTGCCCACCGTGTATGACAAAGGAATCGAGGAATCGCGCACGCCCAGGCTAATCTGGCCGCTGGCCTTGATCTTGTCGAGCGTGCCTGACTGCTGGGCCACGGCGGCGTTTGCCATGAAGCCGGCGGCCAAGCCAGCCGCGACGATGCCTGTCAGAAACCTTTTCATGAGCGGACCTCTTCCTTGAGCAAAAAACGGAGCATTCATTCTAAATGCCCCGGCGCCCGGAAATTGCTGCGGTGCACAAGAACAAGTCCGCGCTGCGACTGTACTTTTATTTGAGCGGCTGCGATGATGACAGGGGATGGAGGGCCGCCTGCTGTGTGACGAGCGCATCAAGGTTGGGCTGGTTGACCTTCGCCTGTTCTTGCACCTGATCGAGCAGCGCCTTACGCGCGTTGGCCTTGCGCTTTTCGGTCAGTTCATCACGCACCTTCTGCTCCACTTCTTTGAGCGACATCTGCCCGGCAGGCTTGCGTGCCACCAACTCAATGATGTGGTAGCCAAACGGTGAGCGCACCGGCCCGACCAGATCGCCGGGCTTCTTTAAACTGAAGGCCGCTTCTTCGAACGCCGGCACCATGCGCCCACGCGGGAAAAAGCCCAGATCGCCGCCCTGGGCCGCGCTGCCTGGATCTTTTGAATTTTCTTTGGCCAGCGTGGCGAAATTGGCCCCCTTGCGCAGTTGCGCCAGCAGTTTTTCAGCCTTGGCTTTGACGGCGACGTCATCGCCGCCATCCTTGGCCACCGGCAGCAGAATGTGGCGCACGTCGATCTCCTCGGGCGTCTTGAAGCGATCGGGGTTGCCCCTCATCTCGTCGCGCGCGTAAGCCCGCACCGCCTTGTCATCGGGTGCGCTGGCCTTGGCGCGCGCATCCCGCAGCAGATCGGCCAGTACCTGATCGCGCGCGAACTTGAGTTTGAGCGCGCTTTCGGGCGTGCGATCAAGCCCTTCCTTGATTGCTTCCTGCGCCAACGCTTGTTGGCCATAAAGGTTTTGCGCCCAATCCCGTACCAAGTCGTGCCTGGACCAAAACTCGACATAACGTGAAGGCGGCACCTGCTGGCGCACCAGCGATTCCAGATCAAGCACCGTCACCGCTCCGGCAGGACCGTTCACCAGAACCGTTGATGGCCTCACGACTACTGGAGCATGCACCGCAGCAGATGCAACGGGCACCGCAGCTGACGCAACGGGCGTCGCAGCTGACGCAACGGGCGTCGCAGCTGACGCAACGGGCGTCGCAGCTGACGCAACGGGCGTCGCAGCAGATGCAACAGGCATCGCAGCAGATGCAACAGGCATCGCAGCAGATGCAACAGGCGTCGCAGCAGATGCAACAGGCACCGCAGCAGATGCAACAGGCACCGCAGCTGACGCAACGGACGTCGCAGCAGATGCAACAGGCGCCGCAGCAGATGCAACGGACGTCGCAGCAGATGCAACAGATGCGGGCGAAGCCGAAGCGTCTTGTTGCGCCACTGCAAACGAACTGACACTCGCCAGCGCGGCGGCGGTCAAGCTTAAAGAAATCAGAGTTTGTTTGTTCATGGGAGGTTTTAGTATGAAAGTCAAAGTATGAAAGTCAAAAACGGCGCAAATGATAGCGGTAACTTCATCCCACAGCCGCGGTAATTTCCGATTTGTGACATATACGCTAGGAAAAAGGTTCCGCTACCGCGATCATTCCGCCGCCCAAGCACACATCATTGTTATAGAGCACCGCGCTTTGGCCGGGTGTAACGGCCCATTGGGGTGCGTCAAACATTAGCCGATAACGACCTTCATCGGCAAGCTCCAGCGTGCAGGGTGCATCGACCTGGCGGTAACGTGTCTTGGCACTGTAGCGGCCCGGCATGGGCGCACGGCCTGCGATCCATGTGGCATCGTCGAACGTGAGCGCATTTGACAGTAACCACAGGTGATCGTGCCCTTGCACGGCGATGAGTGTGTTGGTTGCAACATCTTTGCGCACAACAAACCACGGCGCGTGTTCGCCACCGCCCTTGGCTGCGCGATCGGCCTTGAGACCGCCGATGCCCAGTCCTTGTCGCTGCCCCAAGGTGTAGAACGACAAGCCCATGTGTTGGCCAATGACGCGCCCGCGCTCGTCCTTGATGGAACCGGGCCGGGTTTGCAGGTAGCGGTTCAGAAATTCGCGGAATGGCCGCTCGCCGATAAAACAAATACCCGTTGAATCCTTCTTCTTGGCGTTGGGCAGACCAATCTCAAGAGCCAGGCGCCGCACCTCGGTTTTTTGGAGTTCGCCTACGGGAAACAGCGTTTTGGCAAGCTGCGCCTGCGTCAGCCGGTACAAAAAATAACTTTGATCTTTGGCCGGATCGAGACCTTTGAGCAGCTCGTAACGCCCGCTGGCCGTGCTTTTGCGCACCCGGGCATAGTGGCCTGTGGCGATGCTTTCGGCCCCCAGCCGCAATGCGTGGTCGAGAAAAGCCTTGAATTTGATCTCCGCATTGCACAGTACATCCGGGTTGGGCGTGCGGCCAGCTTGGTATTCGCGTAGAAATTCGGCGAACACGCGGTCTTTATATTCGGCGGCGAAGTTAACGTGCTCGATTTCGATGCCGATCACGTCGGCCACGGCGGCGGCGTCCAGAAAGTCCTGACGCGAAGAACAGTATTGGCTGTCGTCGTCATCTTCCCAGTTTTTCATGAAGATGCCTATCACCTCGTGCCCCGCGCGCTTGAGCAACCAAGCCGAAACGGCCGAATCGACCCCGCCCGAGAGGCCAACGACGATACGGTGCTTGGTGGTACTCACGGCGGGGGATTATCCTGTGGAGCTGAATGAAGGCAACGGTTACGATAGACATGGACATTTCCCCATTTCAAAAATCAGTTGATGAAAGTGGGTCACGGATATGGGAGACAACGGCTTGATGGACGCTTTCTATACCGAAGAACAGCGGATGATCCGCGACGCCGCGCGCGCTTTTGCCATGGAGGTACTGGCGCCAGGCGCGGCGCAGCGGGACCGTGACGCGCAGCTACCCGACGAGATCGTGGCGCAACTGGGCCAGTTGGGCCTGCTGGGCATGGTGGTGCCGCAGGAGTTGGGCGGTTCTTACACCGATTACGTGGCCTACGCGCTGGCGATGGAAGAAATCGCCGCCGGCGATGCCGCGTGCGCGACCTTGATGAGCGTGCACAACTCGGTCGGCTGCGGGCCGATTCTGGCTTTCGGCACGCCCGCGCAACAACAACGTTGGCTGCCGGACATGGCGGCGGGCCGGGTCATTGGCGCGTTTTGTCTAACCGAACCGCAGGCCGGCTCCGAGGCGCACAACCTGCGCACGCGCGCCCTGTTGCGCGACGGCAGCCAAGGCGCTCAATGGGTGCTCAGTGGCGCCAAACAGTTCGTCACCAACGGTCAGTGCGCGGGGGTCGCCATCGTATTCGCGGTCACCGACCCCGATCAGGGTAAACGCGGGCTTTCGGCGTTCATCGTGCCGACGAATACGCCGGGCTTTATCGTCGGCCCGCCCGAGAAAAAAATGGGCATCAAGGCGTCGGACACCTGCCCGATCACCTTGGACAATTGCGTCATCTCCGCAGACAGCCTGCTCGGCGCGCGCGGCCAGGGATTGAAAATCGCGCTCTCGAACCTGGAAGGCGGGCGCATCGGCATTGCCGCGCAGGCGTTGGGTATTGCGCGCGCGGCGTTCGAGCGGGCGTGCCGTTATGCCAAGGAGCGGGTGCAGTTTGGCAAGCCGTTGGCCGGCCACCAGGCCATCGCACAAAAACTGGCCGACATGGCCACGCAGATCAACGCCGCGCGCCTGCTGGTGCACCACGCGGCGCGGCTGCGCAGCGCCGCTCTGCCGTGCCTATCGGAAGCCTCGCAAGCCAAGCTGTTCGCCTCCGAAATGGCCGAGCGGGTGTGCTCCGACGCGATCCAGATTCACGGCGGCTACGGCTATCTGGCCGATTACGATGTCGAACGCCATTACCGCGACGCCCGCATCACGCAAATCTACGAAGGCACCAGCGAAGTGCAACGGATGGTGATCGCGCGGCACTTATGAGTAAAGGCAACGCCCAACAAACACATGAAAGGAGACTACCCCATGACGACCACACAGGCTTTTCAAGACGCACGCGATTTTCTGTTGCGCCACCGCACCGATTACGACACCGCCTACCGCGACTTCCGCTGGCCGGCGCTGGATACCTTTAACTGGGCGCTGGACTACTTCGACCCGATGGCGCGCGGCAACGATCAGCCCGCGCTGTGGATCGTCGATGCGGCCACCGGCCAGGGCCAGCCGTATTCGTTCGCGCAAATGTCCGAGCGCTCATCGCGCATCGCCAATTGGCTGCAAAGTCTGGGCGTCGGGCGGGGCGAGCGTATTTTGCTGATGCTGCCCAACCGCGTCGAACTGTGGGACGCCATGCTCGCCGCGATGAAGCTGGGCGCGGTGCTACTGCCCGCCACCACGCAGTTGTCCGAGGACGACATCCGCGAGCGGGTGCAGGTCGGCGATGTAAAAACCGTCATCGTCGAGGAAAGCGAAGCGGCCAAATTCGAGCAGCCGGGCCTCGATTTGGCACGCAAAATCGTGGCGGGCGCGCCGCGCGCGGGCTGGTTCGCCATGAGTGAAGGTTACGCCGCCAGCAGCGCGTTCACGCCGCAAGGTATCACGCGCGCCGACGACCCGCTGCTGCTGTACTTCACCTCCGGCACCGCGTCCAAGCCCAAGCTGGTCGAACACACCCACGTCAGTTACCCGGTCGGCAATCTTTCGACCCTGTACTGGATCGGCCTGCAACCGGGCGACATCCACTGGAACATCAGCTCTCCGGGCTGGGCCAAACACGCCTGGAGCTGCTTCTTCGCGCCGTGGAACGCGCAAGCGTGCGTATTCGCGCTCAACTATGCGCGCTTCGAGCCGAAAGTGGTGCTCGATGCGCTGGTCAAATACCAGATCACCACGCTGTGCGCGCCGCCCACCGTGTGGCGGATGCTGGTGCAGGAACCGCTGGCGTCATACCCGGTGAAGCTGCGCGAAATCGTCGGCGCTGGCGAGCCGCTGAACCCGGAAATCATCGCCCGGGTGCAAAAGGCGTGGAACCTGACCATCCGCGACGGCTATGGCCAGACCGAGACCACTTGCCAGATCGGCAACCCACCCGGCCAGCCGGTCATCCCCGGGTCGATGGGCCGGCCCCTGCCCGGCTACCGTGTGGAATTGCTGGACATGGACGGCGCCCCAGTCAGCGAAGGCGAAATTGCCCTGCCCACCGACGACGCGCGCCCCGCCGGATTGATGAAGGGCTACGCCAACAATCCCCTGGCCACCGCCCGTGCAATGCAAGGCGGCTACTACCGCACCTCCGACATCGCGCTGCGGCAAAGCAACGGCTATTACGTTTATGTCGGCCGGGCTGACGACGTGTTCAAGTCGTCGGACTATCGGCTTAGCCCCTTCGAGCTGGAAAGCGTGTTGATCGAACACCCGGCAATCGCCGAGGCCGCCGTGGTGCCCAGCCCGGACCCGCTGCGCCTGTCGGTGCCCAAGTGCTTTATCGCGCTGCGCCAAGGTTATGAAGAAAGTGCCGAATTGGCGCAGGACATCTTCCGCTTCTCACGCGCCAAACTGGCTCCTTACAAACGCATCCGCCGGCTGCAATTTGCCGATCTGCCCAAAACCATCTCCGGCAAGATCCGCCGCGTACAACTGCGGCGTGCCGAAGCCGAACGTGCCGCCGATACCGCCGCGCGCCTGCCCGGCGAATATTGGGAAGAGGATTTCGCCGCCGAATGAACTCCCCAGCTCGATGGAGCGTGGAATCGGCCTCACTTTAGGGATACAAACCCCGTTCCTCCCGCGCTGCCAGGATGCGCTCGCAGGCTACCGCATAGGTGGCGGTGCGCAGTGTGATCTTGTGCTGATCGGCCTTGTCCCAAATTTGGGACAGCGCGTTAATCATGATGCGGTCCAGGCGCTGGTTGATTTCATCCTCGGTCCAGAAAAACGAAGAAAAGTCCTGCACCCATTCAAAGTAGCTTACCGTGACGCCGCCGGCGTTGCAGATCACGTCGGGCACCACCAGGATGCCGCGGTCTTTGAACACGTCGTCGGCAGCGGGCACGGTGGGGCCGTTGGCCCCTTCCAGCACCAGGCGCGCGCGGATTTTTTGCGCCCGCGCCGCGCTGATCTGCCCTTCCAGCGCGGCGGGTATCAGGATGTCGCACGCCACACTCCAGAATTCTTCGTTATCCATGCGCTCGGCTTGCGCGAAACCGGCCACGCCGCGCTGGGGGCTGGCTTGCACGTACGCAAGCAGCTTGGGCAAATCCAGACCCTTGTCGTTATGGATGGTGCCAGTATGGTCCTGCACGGCCACGACGATGGCACCGGCTTCGGCGAACAGTTGCGCCGACACCGAACCGACGTTACCAAAGCCCTGCACCGCCACGCGCGCGCCTTGCAGATTCAGGCCCACGCGGCGCGCCGCCTCGCGACCAGTCACGAACACACCGCGCCCGGTGGCCTTGACGCGGCCGAGCGACCCGCCCAGATGGATCGGCTTGCCCGTGACGACGCCAGTGGCTGTGCCGCCGGCGTTGACCGAATAGGTATCCATGATCCACGCCATGATCTGCGCGTTGGTGTTGACGTCGGGCGCGGGAATGTCGCTCAGTGGGCCGATGATGACGCCGATCTCGCTGGTGTAGCGGCGCGTGACGCGCTCGAGCTCCTTGATCGAGAGCTGGCCGGGATCGACGCGGATGCCGCCCTTGGCCCCCCCGTAGGGCAGGTTGACGGCGGCGGTCTTGATGGTCATCCAGGCCGCCAGCGCCATCACCTCTTCCAGCGTCACATCGGGATGGAAGCGCACCCCGCCTTTGCCCGGTCCGCGCGCAAGGTTGTACTGCACGCGGTAGCCCTCGAAGTGAGCGATGGTGCCATCGTCCATTTCGATCGGCACGTCAACAATCAACGCGCGCTTGGGGCGTTTGAGCGTCTCGACCCAACGGACCAGCGGCCCAAGATAGGGTGTGACCCGATCCACCTGCGACAAATAGGTACCCCAGGCGCTGGTGGGATTGGGATGGACGTAGGACAGTGCTTCATTCATGATGATCTCCTGGTTGGTGTGGGTTGCTGATTGTGAACGCGCTTGGCAGCAACGAAACAAAAAAATCTATGGTATCCCTTTCATCACGAAACTTGGGGCAACACTGGACAAGCAGCTACCTTTCTCCCAACCTGTGTTCACAATCGGCTGCCGTCACTACGGCACTGTGCGCCAGTCTTGTGCGGCTGTCCACCCCGATGTGCCGCTTCATGCCAAAGTACCACTGCTGGTCTTTGCGTGTCGAATGCAGCTCATAGATGGCCTGGCCACTGGCATCCTCGGCTGCGATGGTGAACACCCGTTTGGCTAAACCCACCGCGATGTCAATATAGGCTGACAGGTCTGTTGTACTCTCTGCCGTATGCTGTTTTATGGGATCGTTCTTGCTGTCGTTGGCAAATTTTTAGGATGCCACCGTCGCGCTTGGACGCCTCGGCGAGGGCAAGTCCCTCCATTACCGTGCTGGCGCGTTATAAGGGAACCTTGCGGCAAATGACAAGCCGCGATACATTCAGCAAGATGACGCAAGGTACGGCATATCGTCGTGCGGCATGGTCATAACGTCAAGGAGTTTAAATGGCCTCTGGACAAATCAAAAGTTGGATACGGAACGCGGCGCTCGTCGCCGCTATTGCGATGCCGCTGGCGGCAGCCGCTCAACAGGCGGTTGTCAGCGCTGGCGGTAACCTGCGCGCCGGACCGGACCGGACTTACCCTCTGGTCGCGCAACTGGCGCCCGGTACGCCCGCCACCGTCATGGGCTGCGTCAGCAGCTACAGCTGGTGCGATGTGGTCGTGCCGGGCGGCGTGCGCGGCTGGCTGTCCGGCGGACGCCTGGGCTACGCCTATCAAGGCGTACCGGTACCGCTGCTCAGTATCGGCGCGATGATCGGCGTGCCGATCATCACTTTCTCCCTCGACAGCTATTGGGGCAACTACTACCGGGATCGTCCGTGGTATAGCCAGCCGCGTTGGTGGGGTGGCCGCCGGCCGCCGTCCATGGATGGCTGGCGTCGGCCGCCGCCGCCCGCGGCCACGTGGCGGCCGCATGAGCCTCCCGCCCGCTGGCATCCGCCAGGGGTGCGTCCGAACGAGGCGCGCCCTGCTGCCCGTCCGTCCGCCGCGCGGCCCCAGCAGGAGCCTGGGCGTCGTCCGCCCGAGCGCCGCCGTGATGATTCGCAGGACAACCGCCGCTAACAGCGATGGTTGATTGCGGCGAATCTTTTACGGGCTAATCCAGCCGAACCCCAACACTATCGCCAAGGGTGTTGGGGTTTGTTTTTGGCTTCCCAAAATCTACCGCGCGTCTGTGTAACCGTCAGGGATAGGGCATTTAGCTACAGCAAGCGATTGCGGATTGTTCAGAGTGGACTGCTAATTAGGGAATCAAAAGTGCACGTTTGGCATCGCCTCCCTCATGCCTAACGTAAGCAGGCTCTAAACCAGCGGCGGCCCATCCCAGGCCCGCTCAACGCGCGCCACCCGCAGCGCGTAATGGGCATACCAGCGTGCCCTGCCCTGCTCCTGCGCGATGCGGTGTTCGGCATGACACCGCCAGGCGGCAATGGCTTGTTCGTTCGCCCAATAAGACACGGTGATACCGAAGCCATCCGCATCCCGCGCGCTTTCCGCACCCAGAAACCCCGGCTGTCCAGCCGCCAATTCCATCATGTGCGCGGCCATGCGTGCATAGCCCGCATCGCCGGGCGTGCGCCGCGACGAAAAGATCACCGCGTAATACGGTGGTTCGGGCAAGCTGGCAAAGGCCGCATCGTTCATGGCAACCATTCCAGCGCTTGCCGGTAGCGCGCATCGCGCATCAGCGCATCCCATGCCTGCGCGGGACTGGCGGGCAGCAAGACGCGGCGGCGCTGCTCACTGACTTCCTGCGGCTGCCAGCGGTTCTCGGCCTGTGCCCGCGCCAAGCCTTCGATGGCATCGTCCAATACTGCGCCGCCGTTGAGTGACTGGTTGCACAGCAGCGCTAGATCGCAGCCCGCATCCAACGCGGCCAAAATCGCTTCGGTCAGCGTCAACACGCGGCCCTTGATTTGCCGCGCGCCTGCCATCGACAAATCATCGCTAAACCCCGCGCCGTCGAACGCCAGCCGCTCGCGCAGCACGCCGCGCAGCCAGCGCGC
>JAIRRE010000084.1 GCA_031256125.1 Burkholderiaceae bacterium | reverse complement strand
GGAATACTTCACCGGCAAGGTGCTGAAAACGGCGACCGGCGACGTGCCGGTCACGCCGCAACTGGCGAAGCAAATCTACCGCTATCTGGTCAAGAACGACTACACCGACGACGCGGATGGGATCACTGGCACGTATCACGATGCCAAAAAGGCTGGCGCGCTGGCCGATCTGCCGCCGGAGCTTGCGCCATACGCAGAGCAGGTATTCCAACTGATTGACAGTGTGTTCAGCGCCAGCCAGTTGCCCGACATCGGCGACGACCGCCGCCCGAAGAAGAATCCGCTCAACGCCAACTTTGACAAGCAAGAGTTCAAGGCGCTGTGGAACCGCATCAATCGCAAGGCGGCCTACAGCGTCGACTTCGACTCTGACGAATTGGTGCAGAAAGCGGTGATGGAACTGGACGCGGCCCTGCGCGTGACCCCGCTGCAATACACCATCCAGCACGGCGAGCAAGCCGCCGCTGTGACCTACGATGGCATCAAGGGCGGTAATGCCTTCGAGTTGAAGGCCACGGAAACCGAAACCAACCGCAACTCGATTCATTCTGCGGTCAAGTACGACTTGATCGGCAAGCTGGCCGAAGGCACGCAACTGACACGCCGGACGGTGGGGAAAGTCCTCAAGGGCATCAACGTCGCGGTCTTTGCGCAGTTCAAGACCAATCCGGAGAGCTTCATCGCCGAGGCCACAAGGCTCATCAACGAACAGAAGGCGACGGTCATCATCGAGCATCTGGCCTACGACCCGGTCGAGGACAAATTCGATCTGGACATCTTCACCGCCGGGCAGACCAAGCAGGACTTCAGCAAGGCGGTCAAAACGCCCAAGCACCACATCTACGACTTCGTGCTACCAGATTCCGGCTCGAAGCCGGAGCGCGATTTCGCCGAGGCACTGGAGGCCAGCGCCGAAGTTGTGGTGTACGCGAAGTTGCCGCGCGGTTTCCTGATCCCGACCCCGGTTGGCGACTACAACCCGGACTGGGCCATTTCGTTCAAGGAGGGCGCGGTGAAGCACATTTACTTCGTGGCGGAAACCAAGGGATCCATGTCAACGATGGAGCTGAGCGAGATCGAGAAAACCAAGATCAAATGCGCCCGCAAGTTCTTCGACGAGATGAACCGCCGTTTCGCCCCGGAAAACGTCAAGTACGACGTGGTGGACAGCTTTGGGAAGCTGATGGAAGTGGTGAAGTAATCATCACGAGAGAAGCATCGTCGAGGGAGAAGTTCATGCAGCCGTTTTCAATCACGCTATTTGCCACGACTGGCGACCCCGAGGGCATTCGTCACCTCGACAAATCAAACTGGTCGGGTTGCGGTGTCGTCTTCAACAAAGAACTATTCCACCTGTTGAAGCATGAGCCAGGCTTCTCGCAAGCTGGCATCTACATCCTTGTTGGCAATGCGGCCGAAGAGACGATCTACATTGGTGAAGCCGATCCTGTCGGCGACCGGCTGAAGAATCACGTCTCAAACAAGGAGGGTTGGGTGTGGGGCGTCTACTTTTTCGACCGCATCCACAAGATCGGCAAAACCGAAGTTCAGTTCCTGGAATCGGCTCTGGTTGCGCTGGCCAAGAAGCATGACCGGGCCATTCTGCTGAACAAGAACAACCCGACGGCTCCGACGATGGCCCCGGCAGCGAAGGCCACGGCGCAGGCATTCCTGGCCGATATGCTGCTAATCTTGCCAATGCTCGGCATCAACGCCTTCACGCCGCCGAAGCAGGAAGACCCGAGCGATCAGGTGCAGCCTGTGGGGTCGGAGAACGACAAGTTCGACACCATCGTCGTCCCTGCCCGCGAGGAAGGGTTCAAGCAGAGCTTCCTGAATGAAAACTGCTGGTTCGCCGTGAGGATCAACGCGAAACACATCTCAAAGCTGAAGTTCATCGCGGCCTATCAGGTGGCCCCCGTTGCTGCCATCACCCACATTGCCGAGGTCGAGGCCATCCTGCCTTACAACGACACCGGCAAGTACATGATCAAGTTCAAAGGGCCAGCGACGGCCATTGTCCCGATCCCGCGCCCGGAAAACAGCGAGGTCAATATGCAGTCGTCGCGCTACGCGCTGCGGGAGAAGCTGCTGGCGGCCAAGAATCTGGACGAGGTCTGGGCGTAAGGGCAAGGCACGTCACTTTGCAGCCATCATCTCCACGACCCACGCCTGCAACGCCCTCAGTTGCTCGGTGTTCTCGTGGCAGGTCTGGTAGTTGGCAGCAACGGTTCCGGCGACGGCAGAGAGCGCAATGCCTACGGCGGCCGCATCAGCATCTCGGGCGGGCTCGGGCAGATCACCGTCAAGCGCGGCGTGCGCCGCAAGATCATCACGCCGCTCGACACGCCACAGGCGTTCGCGGATGAGTCTGCGCAGGAGTACGAAGCGCGCGCAGCAGCGCAGGACAGCGCCTTGGTGCGGGCGCTCGGGATGGCGCACCACTGGCAACGCCTGCTCGACGACGGGCGGTTCACCTCGATGACCGAGATCACGCAGGCCGAAGGACTCAACCCCGGGCGGGCCAGCACGCTTACGCGGCTGATGCATCTGGCTCCGGACGTCGTCGAAGCCTGCCTGACCGACGACAGCGGGATCGCGCTGGAGCACCTGATCCGCAACGGCAGCCTGCCGCTGGACTGGCAACAGCAGCGCAGGATGATCCAGGCCAGAAGCTGATGGCCAGCACCTCCACCACGCGCCGCCTCCGGGCGGTTTTTTTACGCCCGTTGCATTCTCGGTCGCGCTGCCTCCAGCAGACGAAAAACGCAACCCGACGCGCGCAAACCCGCGTTTTTGCTGGGTGTGGGGCGTTCTCCGGTAAAGAGCCAGACAAAGAACAGAGAGAAAAAACGGGGCCAAGTGGCCCGGAAACGGGCGTCGGCAGAGGGGTGCCGCTAAAGAGGCAGACGCCCGGAACCGTGTCAACACTGGCGCTGCGGGCATAAAAAAACCCAACTGATAAGGGTTGGGTTTTTAAGTATTGGTGGAGCTGGGGGGAGTTGAACCCCCGTCCGCAAATCTTCCCCGTCCAGTTCTACATGCGTAGCGTCCTATATTGGATCTCGCCAATCCGGCCGCGCAGGAGCACGCTGCCGAGCTGGCCAGTGCCCTTGAATCTCGCACGGCAGCAAGGCACCCGCCGCCGCGCCAGCCGATGTAATGACTCCCCGCAGCCGGGATGAGTTACCTCACCCTTGCCCAGCCCATCAGCGTGCTGTTGCGAGGCTCGCCGTCAAGCGGCGAGAGCGAAACGTTCGTCGTTTGCAGTTAGTTTGATTTCAGCGGTTTTACGAGGTGACTGAACCTCGGCATGCCCTGGGACGATTCCAACCCGCGTCGAAACCAATGCAGCCCCGAAGGAGTGGAGTATTTTAAGCCAGACCGATCAGTTGCAAGAGTTCGCCCGGCGCGCGGATGCGCCAGTCGGTCGGCCATAGCGCAACGTCGGCGCCAGGGCCGAGGTAGCCGTAGAGCGCGGCAACAGTGCGCATACCGGCGGCGCGGCCGGCGCGCATATCGCGTTCGTCATCGCCGACGTACAGGCAGCGTGCGGGATCGACGCCAATGCGGCGCGCCGCTTCCAGCAACGGCACGGGATGCGGTTTGGCGTGTGGCGTGGTGTCGCCGCCGACAATGGCGTGTGCACTGCCCAGTGGCGGCATCGCCTGCGCCAGAGCCAGCGCCAAGCGTTCGGCCTTGTTGGTGACGATGCCCCAAGGCAGTCTCGCGTTTCCGAGCGCTTGGAGGAGAGCGGGTACACCGTCGAAGAATACGGTGTGGTCGAACATGTACGAGGTGTAGGCGTCGAGGAATTCGTCCTTGAGCGCGCCGTAACCTTCGCTTTCGGGTGTGATGCCAAAAGCCACCGCGATCATGCCGCGCGCGCCCGATCCGGCGTGCGCGCGATAGTCGGCAATGGGGATGGGTGACATGCCACGCGCGGCGCGCATGACTTCGGCGGCGCGGGCCAAATCGGTGGCGCTGTCGATGAGCGTGCCGTCCAAATCGAACAGCGCGCAATCGAAATGCCCCGGCATCATGCGTTGCGGCGCGCGGCGATCATGTAATTGATGCCGGTGTCGCCGGTCAGTCGGTAGTGGCGCGTGACGGGGTTGTAGGTCAGGCCCCGCGCGTGGCGCGGATCCAGTCCAGCTTCGCGGCAAAAACGCGCCAGTTCGTTCGGGCGGATGAACCGCGCCCAATCGTGCGTGCCGCGCGGCAACAGGCGCAACAGGTATTCCGCGCCGACGATGGCGCCGATAAACGCTTTCGGGTTGCGGTTAAGGGTGGAGAAAAAACACCAGCCGCCGGGTTTGACCAGCCGCCCGCAAGCGCGCACCACCGAGGCCGGATCGGGCACATGTTCAAGCATTTCCATGCAGGTGACGGTATCGAACCGCGCGGGCATTTCATCGGCCAGCGCCTCCACCGCCACGGCGCGGTAGGTAACGCCGGCGGTCTGCGATTCCAAAGCATGTAACTGCGCGACCTTGAGTAATTTTTCTGCCAAGTCGATGCCGAGCACCTGCGCACCGCGCCCGGCCATGCTTTCGGCCAGAATGCCGCCGCCACAGCCCACGTCCAGCACCTGTCGGCCCGCCAGCGCAGCGACACCATCAATCCAGTCCAGGCGCAGCGGGTTGATGGCGTGCAGCGATGCAAACTCGCTCGCCGGGTCCCACCAACGATGGGCCAGCGCGGAAAATTTATCCAACTCGGCGGGATCGGCGTTGCCGGCGCGGCTGCTCGCGCCGATGTCGAGGATTGCAGTGTTCATGGGGAGATTGTCCCATTGCGCGCGGTTGAGGCAACGTTGAACAAGTTCCTCGCGGCGGACTGGCGAGTGCGGTCGCAAGTGCGCCGCTACTGAAAAAGCTTGAGCGCGTTGAGCGTCAGCCAAGGGCGCGCCGGGCCAGTTCGCGCCAGTTCCAGAGCGCACCGGTCGCCAGCAATGCGGCGGTGACAAAAAACACCGGGCGCATCCCAAGATGTCCGCCGATAAAGCCGCCCAGCAGCGGCCCGGCCACTTGGCCCAGGCTTTGCGATGAAAAGGAATAGCCCAGCACCGTGCCGATAACCCGTTCCGGCACATGGTGGCGGATGACGGCGGTAATGCAGGGCATCAGCCCGCCCAGCGCCAGCCCCATTAAAAAGCGCAGCGCCACCAGTTGCCAGCCCGCCGTGACGAACGCCTGCGGCACCACCAAGGCTGCCGCCAGCGCCAGACAGCAGGCCACCACCGGCCAATGCCCGATCCGGTCGGCCAAGCGCCCCAGGTACGAGGACGACAACATGCTGCCCAGCGCAGTGGCCGACATCACCACCCCCGCCACCCAAGTTACCCGCGCCGGGTCGGCGACCAATTGCGCGACATACACGGTGATGATCGGCTCGATGGACATCAGCGCGAAAGAGAGCAAGGCGCTGGTCGCCAACATGATGACCACCGGGCGCTTGTCAGGCACCGCCGACCAGCCCGCCCGGGCTTTTTTGTCCGCCCGCCCGGTGGCGCTCTGGCGCTGCTCGCGCAGCAGAAACAGCGTCGCCAGAAAAGCCGCGAAGATCACCGCGCCTGCCGCGAAAAAGGTTTTGCGGATGCCGATGTGCTGCGGCAACACGCCGCCAATCAGGGGACCGGCCAAACTGCCGGCCATGATCGCCGAAGTCAGCATACCCAAGGCCCAGCCGGAGCGCCCCTTGGGTGTCTGCGCGGCCACCAGCGCGATTGAACCGGAGGCATAGCCGCCCAACAGCCCGGTAAGCAGCCGCAGGCCCACCAGTTGCCAAATGTTGTGCGCCGTGCCCAGCAGCGCCATCGCCACCGCCATGCCCAGGCTGGCGCGGACCAGCATCGGCTTTCTGCCGTAGCGGTCGGCCAAAACCCCCCACAGCGGCGCGACGCAGGCCACACTGACAAAAGTTATGCCAAACGCCACCCCTGACCATTGCACGATAGCCGCGTGTCCCCGCACGCCCAATTGCTCGACGTAGATCGGCAAAAACGGCAGCAGCAGCGTCATCGCCACCACGGTGGTGAAAGAACCGGCCATACAAACGAACAGATTGCCCCGCCAATGGCGCTGCTGGGTACCGCCATCGGGCGCAACGGCAGGCGTAGGAGCGGGCGTGGCGGGAGATGCGGCGGCAGGCGGCGGTGCACCGTCGCGCGGAACTTGGGCGTCGGGATATACGCGGTCAGACATAAGGACGAAGTTATTTCTGGATGAATGCGGTTGCAAATCAGCAGACACCACCATTGGCTCAGCGATAGCGCGCAAACGTTTTGTCGAGGTAAGGCTGCGTCTTGGTCAGCAGAAACTGGCGAAACGCCGCCGCGGCGGGCGCTAGTTTCTTGGCGTTCATGTTGACGATGTGCCAGTTGCGCAGCACCGGGGTGCCGATTGCGTCGAGCAGACTGACTTCGCCAGCGCGCAGTTCCAGTTCCAGCGCATGCAGCGATAGCAGGCTAACGCCCAGGCCGGCCATGACAGCCTGCTTGATGGTTTCGTTGCTGCCCAGCTGCATCGTCCGCTTGGGCGTAAACAGATGCTGCTGGAACATGGTTTCCATGACCAGCCGGGTGCCCGATCCGGGTTCGCGCAGCAAAAAGGTGTCTTCGCGCAATTCCTGGAAATCGAATCGGCGCGCCTTGGCCAGCGGGTGCGATTTGTGCGCCGCCAGTACATGCGGGTTCCCGGCAATCGCCTCGGCCAAAGCCTCCAGCTTGTCCGGCGGACGGCCCATGACGGCAAAGTCGATCTCGTTGTCGCGCAGGGTATTGATGAGCGTTTCGCGGTTGCCGGCGATGAACTGGATGTCCACTTGCGAATGGCGCTTGGCGAACTGCGTCAGCAGTTTAGGCACGAAATATTGGGCCGTGCTGACGATGCCGACGGTGGCGCGGCCACTGCGTAGGCCCTTGAGCGCATCGAGCGCCTGCTCGGCGTCCTGCAATTCGCCGAAGGCGCGCGCGGCGTGATGGCGCAGCAACTCGCCCGCTTGCGTCAGGGACAGCTTTTTGCCGATCCGCTCGAACAGCGGCAGCCCCACCACGTCTTCAAGCTGGCGAATCTGCATCGAGATCGCCGGCTGCGTCAGATGCAGCGTTTCGGCGGCGCGCGCAAAGCTCATTTGCCGCGCCGCTTCGAGAAACACGGTCAATTGCCGCAAGCTCAGGTAACGCAACATTGATGGCATCGCGGGGGCCTTCTATTCAGGGCATATTTCAATCATAAGCTATTGCTTAAGTCGCTCAAAAAATATCTGACTTTTCTTTTAGCAAGTGCCGGGCTAATCTCCGCATCGACCTCAGCACATCAGGAGTTAGGCCACCATGAACGACGCAGCAACCCACGAGATCAAGAGTTCCGCCCAGCGCTACAAGGCGGGCGTGCTCAAGTACCGGCAGATGGGCTATTGGCAGCCCGACTACGAGCCCAAGCCGACCGACATCCTCGCCCTGTTTCGCATCACGCCGCAGGAGGGCGTGCCGCCCGAGGAGGCCGCCGCCGCCGTGGCGGGCGAATCGTCTACCGCGACCTGGACGGTGGTGTGGACCGACCGCCTGACCGCCTGCGAGATGTACCGCGCCAAGGCGTACCGGGTGGACCCGGTGCCGAACAACCCGGGCCAGTACTTCGCCTATATCGCCTACGATCTGTCGCTGTTCGAGGAAGGCTCGATCACCAACGTGGCCGCGTCGATCATCGGCAACGTGTTCAGCTTCAAGCCGATCAAGGCCGCGCGGCTGGAGGACATGCAGTTCCCGGTCGCTTACGTCAAGACCTTCGCCGGTCCGCCCACCGGCATCATCGTCGAGCGCGAACGCCTGGACAAATTCGGACGCCCGTTGCTGGGCGCCACTACCAAGCCCAAGCTCGGCCTGTCGGGGCGCAATTACGGGCGCGTGGTCTATGAGGGACTGAAGGGCGGGCTGGACTTCATGAAGGACGACGAGAACATCAACAGTCAGCCGTTCATGCACTGGCGTGACCGCTTTCTGTTCGTGATGGACGCGGTCAACAAGGCCAGCGCGGCGACCGGCGAGGTCAAGGGCAGCTATCTCAACGTCACCGCCGGTACGGTCGAAGAGATGTACCGGCGCGCCGAATTCGCCCGGGAACTGGGCAGCGTCATCGTCATGATCGATCTGGTGGTGGGTTACAGCGGCATCCAGTCGCTCTCCAACTGGTGCCGCCAGCACGACATGCTGCTGCACCTGCACCGCGCCGGGCACGGCACCTATACGCGGCAGAAGAACCACGGTGTGAGCTTTCGCGTCATCGCCAAGTGGATGCGCCTGACCGGGGTCGATCACATTCACGCGGGCACAGCGGTGGGCAAGCTCGAAGGCGATCCGCTCACCGTGCAGGGCTACTACAACATTTGCCGCGACACGCACACCCAAGTCGATCTGCCGCGCGGCATCTTCTTCGAGCAAGACTGGGGCGCGCTGCGCAAGGTCATGCCGGTGGCCTCCGGCGGCATTCATGCCGGGCAGATGCATCAGTTGCTCGACCTGTTCGGCGACGACGTGGTGATGCAGTTCGGCGGCGGCACCATCGGCCACCCGATGGGTATCCAGGCCGGGGCCACGGCTAACCGCGTGGCGCTGGAAGCGATGGTGCTGGCGCGCAACGAGGGGCGCGACATCAAGAACGAAGGGCCGGAAATTCTCAAAGAAGCCGCCAAGTGGTGCAGCCCGCTCAAGGCGGCGCTCGACACCTGGGGCGAGGTCACATTCAACTACACCTCGACCGACACCAGCGACTTCGTTCCGACGCCCACCGCAGTCTGACGGCTTGAAAGGAAAAATATCATGCGCATCACCCAAGGCACTTTTTCGTTTTTGCCCGATCTGACCGATCAGCAAATTTCAGCGCAAGTCAAGTACGCGCTGGGCCGTGGCTGGGCCATTTCGGTCGAGTACACCGACGACCCGCACCCGCGCAACACTTATTGGGAGATGTTCGGCAACCCGATGTTCGATCTGCGCGATCCGGCGGGTGTGCTGAGCGAAATCAACGATTGCCGCCGGACCTTCCCCAACCACTATGTGCGCGTCATGGCGTTCGACTCGACCCATCAAGTCGAATCCATCGCCCTGAGCTTTATCGTGCAGCGGCCTAAGGACGAACCGGGCTTTCGCCTGGTGCGCGAAGAAATCGATGGCCGCAAACTGCGCTACACGGCGCAGAGCTACGCGGTGGTAGCTAACTCTGAGGGCAAACGCTATTAGCGATTCATCCCTCTCCCGCAAGCGGGAGAGGAGAACCAACAGTTAAACCGCAAACGGCCTGAACAATGACGAATAACCCAGTTCCCACGTCAGACAGCGGCGCCAGCGATCTGGCCCAGCTCTACCGGGACAGCGGCATCGCCGAAGTGCTCGATCAGCTCGACCGCGAGCTGGTCGGGTTGAAGCCGGTCAAGTCGCGCATCCGCGAAATCGCGGCGCTACTGCTGGTGGATAAGGCGCGCTCGGCGGCGGGCCTGTCAGCCGGCGCGCCCAGCCTGCACATGTGCTTTACCGGCAACCCCGGCACGGGCAAGACCACGGTGGCGCTGCGCATGGCCAACATCCTGCATCGGCTGGGCTATACGCGCAGCAACCATCTGGTGGCGGTGACGCGCGACGACCTGGTCGGTCAGTACATCGGCCATACCGCGCCCAAAACCAAGGAGGCGCTCAAAAAGGCGATGGGCGGGGTGCTGTTCATCGACGAAGCCTATTACCTGCACCGCCCCGAAAACGAGCGCGACTACGGGCAGGAGGCCATCGAAATCCTGCTGCAAGTCATGGAAAACCAGCGTGAGGATCTGGTGGTGATTCTGGCTGGCTACAAGGATCGGATGGATACGTTCTTCCGCAGTAATCCCGGCATGGCTTCGCGCATCGCGCACCACGTCGAATTCCCGGACTACACGCCCGAAGAACTGCTGCACATCGCTGAACTCATGGCGCGGCAGATGGACTACCGGTTCGACCAAGCCAGCTTGCAAGCGATGCGCGAGTACGTCGCGCTGCGCATTACGCAGCCGCATTTCGCCAACGCGCGCTCGATCCGCAACGCGCTCGACCGCGCGCGGCTGCGCCAGGCGGCGCGCATCTTCGCCGCGGCTACGCACGAACCGTTTGCCGTGCCGACCAAAGAGCAACTCACGCTGCTCGATGCCCAAGACATCCGTGCTAGCCGCGTATTTAGCGGCGGCTACATCGGCCGAACACCAGACCAACCATGAGGAGACACCCATGCTTACCCGCCGCACCACCCTGTCCAAATTTTTGATCGAGCAGCTCAAGAACTCGCCGGACGGCCAGGCGCTGGCCGCCTTGTTCATCGACATCGCCGCGGCGATCAAGGCGATCAGCGCGGTCGCCGCCAAGGGCGCGCTGGAAGGCAACACCGGGTCGCTGTCCACCACCAATGTACAGGGCGAGGTGCAAAAGCCGCTGGACGTGCTGACCAACGACATCATGCTGCACCACTGCGACTGGGGCGGCTTGGTCGCGGGCATGGCCTCGGAAGAAATGGAGCAGCCCTACGACATCCCGGCGGAATACGTGCGCGGACGCTATCTGCTGCTGTTCGACCCGCTGGACGGCTCATCGAACATCGACTTCAACGTCGCGGTCGGCACCATCTTTTCGGTGCTCGACCACGGCCAAGGTGCAGCGCCAACGGCAGCCGACTATCTGCAACCGGGCAAGCGCCAAGTGGCTGCGGGCTATGCCATTTACGGGCCGGCCACCGTCATGGTACTTACCGTCGGCCAGGGCACGCACGGTTTCACGCTGGATCGGGAAATCGGCAACTTCATCCTGACCCACCCGAACCTGCGCGTGCCCGAAGATACCGACCAGTTTGCCATCAACGCTTCCAACGAGCGTTTCTGGGAACCGCCGATGCAGCGTTATGTGCAGGAATGCAAAGCCGGCAAGACGGGGCCGCGCGGGCGCGATTTCAATATGCGCTGGATCGCCTCGATGGTGGCCGACGTGCATCGCATCCTGATGCGCGGCGGCGTGTTCTCGTATCCGCGCGACAACCAGTCCAACAAGAACGGGCGGCTGCGCCTGATGTACGAAGCCAACCCGATGGCGCTGCTGATCGAGCAGGCCGGCGGCCTGGCTTCCACTGGGCGCGGGCGGCTGCTGGATGAACAGCCGCAATCGTTGCACCAGCGCGTTCCGGTGGTGCTCGGCTCCCGGCGCGAAGTCGAACGCATCGAGCAATACCACCGCGAATTCGACGCGGGCACCGACAAGCCGTTCGTCTCGCCGCTGTTCAACGAACGTTCGCTGTTTCGCCCCGAGGCGCGGGCATAAGGTTCAACGATCTGGAATAAAGAGGAGAACACATGTCCACCCAGCATCCGGTCATCGCCATCACGGGTTCTTCCGGCGCCGGCACGACTACTGTCATGTCGAGCTTCGTCAACATCTTCCGCCGTGAGAACATCAACGCCTTCGTGGTCGAGGGCGATGCCTTCCACCGGTTCGACCGCATGGTCATGCGGCAGAAGATGAAAGAGGCCGAGGCATCGGGCGACCGGCATTTCAGTCACTTCGGACCCGAAGCCAACCTGTTCCGCGAACTGGAGGATTTGTTTCGCGCCTACGGCGAAAAAGGCGTGGGCCGCGCGCGCAAATACCTCCACAACGCCGCCGAGGCCGCGCCGTATCAGCAGGAGCCGGGCACCTTCACGCCTTGGCATGACATACCGCCCGGTTCCGACCTGCTGTTCTACGAAGGGCTGCACGGCTGCGTGGCCGACGGCGACATCGACGTATCGCGCCACGCCGACCTGCGCGTGGGCGTGGTGCCGATCATCAATCTGGAATGGATCCAGAAGCTGCACCGCGACCAGCACATGCGCGGCTACTCGCAGGAAGCGGTGACCGACACCATCCTGCGCCGCATGCCCGATTACGTCAGCCACATCTGTCCGCAGTTTTCGCGCACGCAGGTCAATTTCCAGCGCGTGCCGACGGTGGATACCTCCAACCCGTTCATTGCGCGCGACATCCCGACGGCGGATCAAAGTTTCATCGTGATCCGTTTCGCCAACCCGAAGGGCATTGATTTTTCGTACCTGCTCAGCATGTTGCACGACTCGTTCATGAGCCGGCCCAACACCATCGTCGCTCCCGGCGGCAAAATGGGGTTGGCGATGGAATTGATCTTCACGCCGATGATCCTGCAACTGATGGACCGCAAGCGCCGCGCCGGGTAGGGCATTATGGAATCAGGGATGCGGGCTTCCGCGATACGGAGCCAATTCCGGCGCGGGCTGGGCGTGATGTGCCGACCAGCCGTCGGGAAGCACTTCCAGCGTAAACACGCCGGGTTCTTGGTTCTTGGAGAAAATGGCGCCCTCAAGGAGTTGATCTCAAATGGATGCCAAACGCCTCCCCCGCCACGCCGCCAAAATTGTTGCCACCCTCGGACCGGCGTCCGACAGCGCCGAGATGATCGAGCAGATGATCCGGCACAGGGTCTCGGTGGTACGCCTGAATTTCAGCCACGGCACGGCGCAGGACCATATCGAACGCGCCGCCAGGGTGCGCCAGGCTTCGCGCCGCGTGGGGCTGGAAGTGGCGATCATGGCCGACCTGCAAGGCCCGAAGATTCGCGTCGGCAAGTTCGCGCAAGGCAAAGTGCAACTGGAACCGGGTGCGGCTTTCGTGCTCGACGCGGCGCGCACTGAACCGGGCGATGTTAATGCCGTGGGCCTGGATTACAAAGACCTGCCGCGCGATGTCAAGGCCGGTGACCGGCTGCTGCTCAACGACGGCCTGATCGTGCTCGAAGTGCAAGCCGTCAAGGGCCAAGCGGTACACACCATCGTGCGCGTGG
>JAIRRE010000078.1 GCA_031256125.1 Burkholderiaceae bacterium | reverse complement strand
GGCCGAACTGTTGACGGCTTGTACGCGCTATCTCGATACCGCGCCGCGCGACTTCATCACTTTTGAATATTGCCTGCTCGGCGGCGTCAACGACGCGCCCGAACAGGCGCGCGCGCTGGCGCGGCTGATACAGGCGCGCCGCGCCGACGGGTTGCGCGCCAAGTTCAATGTAATCGGGTTCAATCCGTTCCCGGCTTCGGGGCTGAAGCCCTCCAGCCCCGAACAGGCGCGTGTTTTTACCGGCATATTGAACGATGCCGGTATCGTTACCACGGTGCGCAAAACCCGGGGCGATGACATCGACGCCGCCTGCGGACAGCTCGCGGGCGATGTGCGCGACCGCACTGGCGCGCACGAGCGCATGGCGCGCCGGCGGCGCGTGTCCTTGGTCGCGGAAAGGGCGGACTCCCTATGACGAATGATCGCGGATCGGGTTGGCTGCTGGCGGTTTTATTGCTGGCGCTGGTGTGCGGCGCGTTGCCCGCCGCGCTGACCGGCTGCGCGGGCGCGGGCCAAGCGGCTTCAGGCGAACTGTCCACGGCGCAGGACGATACGCCCGCGCGCAAACGCGCGCGCGTGCGCCTGGAACTGGCGGCCAGCTATTACCAGGCCGGCAAATACGCTGTGGCGCTCGACGAGATCAAGCGCGTCATGCAAACCGACCCGAGCTTTTCCGATGCCTACGACTTGGCCGGATTGATCTATCAAGCGCTCGATCAATCGCAATTGGCCGAGCAGCATTACCGCCGCGCCATCGCGCTCAATCCGGGCGACGGCACCCCGTTGCATAACCTGGGCTGGTTGCAATGCGAGCAAAAGCAATACGCCGAGGCCGACCAGAGTTTTACCCAGGCGCTGGCTGTGCCGGGCTATACGGATCGCGCCAAAACGTTGATGACCCAGGGCATCTGCCAAGTCCGGGCCAACAATGTGGTGCAGGCCGAGATAACCTTGAAGCAGGCCTACGACCTGGACCCCAATAACCCCATCACCACCTACAACCTGGCGGATCTGCTGTTTCTTGACGGGCGCTATAGTGACGCCCAGCCCTATATCCGGCGCCTGAACAACAGCGATCTGGCCAATGCCCAATCGCTGTGGCTGGGTATCAAGATCGAGCGGGCGCTGGAGGACCGGATTGCCGCGCGGCAACTGGGCGACCAGCTGTCGCGGCGCTTTGGAGATTCGCACGAGGCATCGCTATACCAGCGCGGAGCGTTCAATGAATGAACCCATGAATTCCACCGACCCTTCGACGCCGTCAAAAATTTTGTCCGCTGCGGAGCAACTGGCCGCCGGGCCGGCGGAGGGTGTGGACGAGGCGGAGGCGTTATCCGCAGGCGCGTTGCTGCGGCAATGGCGTCAAGCCGCGGGGGTCGATCCGTCAATGCTGGCCAGCGCGCTCAAGGTCGCGCCGCAAAAAATTCTGGCGCTGGAAGAAGATCGCTTGGGCGATTTGCCTAATTTGACTTTCGCGCGCAGCCTGGCTTCGGCGATCTGCCGCTTCATGGGGGCCGACCCGGCGCCGGTGCTGGCGCGCATGCCGTCGATCATGCCGGAGCAGCTACAGGCGGGGCCAGAGGCGCGGCGCGAACCGTTCAACGCCGGGGCTGGTAACAGTGTCGGCGGCCTGACGCGGTTGCGCCTGGCCGCCGGCGTGCCAAGGTGGCTGTTGGCGCTGATAGTCCTGTTGTTGCTTGGGGCGCTGGTGGTGAAATTTCTGCCCGTGTGGCATCTCAAGGCCGCTGTCGGGCCGCAATCAGTGAGCGGCACGGTGGCCAGCGCCACTGAAGCCGCCGCACAGGCGGCGGAAGCGGCTTCCGAGGGCGCCGTGGCCGAAGCGGCTTCTCAGGCTTCCCAATCCGCGTCCGCGCTTGCACCCGCATTGGCGCCGCAGGCGGCCAGCGCTGCGGCTTCTGCGCCGGCAACGGCGGCGTCCGTTGCCGCGCCCGCCGCCTCCGGGCCGGATGTGGCGGCATCAGGCGGCGGCGTGGAACATGATGTCGTTACCTTTACCGCTATGGATTCCGCCTGGATTTCAGTGCGCGATGGCGATGGCAAATTGCTCTTGAGCCGCACGTTGACGGCGGGTGAAGAGGTCAGCGAAGGCGGCGCGCTGCCGTTGTCGGTCGTCATCGGCGACAAAGAAAATGTGATCGTGACAGTGCGCGGCCATTTGCTCGATCTGAATCCATACACCCGCTCCGGTAGCACGGTGGCCAAGTTCACGGTTGGCCCGGCACCGCAAAACCAATGACCGCGTGTGCGCCCGCAGCGGCGCGGGATGACCAGCAGCCCGCCGCTCTGACTCAACCCGCGCCGCGCCGCACGCGGCAGGCGCGCATCGTTTGGGGAGACCAGGTGGTTACGCTGGGCGGCGACGCCCCGGTGCGCGTGCAGGCTATGACCAACACCGGCACCGCCGACGTGATGGGCACCGCGATGCAGGTCAAGGAACTGGCGCAGGCGAGCAGCGAACTGGTGCGCATTACCGTCGATACGCCCGAAGCCGCCGCCGCCGTGCCCGCCATCCGCGAGCAGCTCGACCGCATGGGCATCGCCGTGCCGCTGATTGGCGACTTTCATTACAACGGCCACCGGCTGCTGACTGAATTTCCCGGCTGCGCGCAGGCGCTGTCGAAATACCGCATCAATCCCGGCAACGTCGGCAAGGGCGACAAGCGCGATACGCAATTCGCGCAAATGATCGAGGCGGCGCTCAAGTGGGACAAGCCGGTGCGCATCGGCGTTAACTGGGGCAGCCTGGATCAGGAATTGCTGGCGCGGCTGATGGATGAGAACAACCGCCGCGCGTCACCCTGGGACGCGCGCCAGGTCATGATCGAGGCGCTGATTGCCTCGGCCATTGAGTCGGCGCAGCAAGCCGTGCAAATGGGCATGGCGCGCGAGCAGATCATCCTTTCGTGCAAGGTCAGCGGCGTGCAGGATTTGATCGCGGTCTATCGGGAACTGGCGCGCCGGTGCGACTATCCGCTGCACCTGGGCCTGACCGAGGCGGGCATGGGCGTCAAGGGCACGGTGGCTTCCAGCGCGGCGCTGGCCATCCTGCTGCAAGAAGGCATCGGCGACACCATTCGCGTCAGCCTCACGCCGCTGCCGGGCGAGGCGCGCACGCAGGAAGTGGCGGTGGCGCTGGAACTGTTGCAGGCGCTGGGGTTGCGCGCTTTCGCGCCCAGCGTCACGGCCTGCCCCGGCTGCGGGCGTACCACCAGCAGCACGTTCCAGGAACTGGCGCAACGCATAGACGTTTTCTTGCGCGCCCAGATGCCCGTTTGGCGCGAGAAGTATCCGGGCGTGGAGCAGATCAAGGTCGCGGTGATGGGCTGCATCGTCAACGGCCCGGGCGAAAGCCGCCACGCCGACATCGGCATCAGCCTGCCGGGCACGGGCGAAGCGCCTGCCGCGCCGGTGTTTATCGACGGCCAGAAAGCCATGACGCTACGCGGCGCGCGCATCGCCGAAGAATTCCAGGCCATCGTCGAAAATTACGTCGCGCGAAGGTTCGGCGCGCAACGCTAAACACACCATCAATACTCCACCTCATGCCCGATAAATTCACTGCCATCAAAGGCATGAACGACATCCTGCCGCCGGACTCGGCGCGCTGGGAGTGGTTCGAAGCCATCGTCCGTCAGACTATGGCGCGCTTTGCCTTTCGCAGCGTGCGCACGCCCATCCTCGAACACACGCAACTGTTCGCGCGCGGGCTGGGGCAGGGCACCGATGTGGTGGAAAAGGAGATGTATTCCTTTGAAGATCGCTCCGACCAGCGTGGCCAGGCCGATCACCTGTCGCTGCGCCCCGAAGGCACGGCGGGCGTGGTGCGCGCTGTGGTCGAGCACAACCTGCTCTATGGCGGCGGCCAGCGTCTGTA
>JAIRRE010000058.1 GCA_031256125.1 Burkholderiaceae bacterium | reverse complement strand
TTGACGGGAATATCGACCGGCTCGGGCAAGTCGAAGCGGCGGAACACGATACCCGTATCGGGCGGCGCGGGGCGCAGCGTCAATTCCACCCGGTCGCCGCTGTGCAGGCCCATGCCGACCGCGCGGGTGATGGATTTGAGGGTACGTTGAGCAAGCATGAAAGTGTGATTCTAATTTTGGCTTGTCAGGCCTATCCAAAATCGCCCGCAGCTTGCCGTTGCAAGCAAGGCGGCATCGGCGGGCCGATTGTCAACTCGCGCAGACTTATTCAGCACCGCCTTGAAAGCTACCGGGACACGCGCAAATCCGAGCATATCTGGAAATATATCTGGAAATGATATACCATATCATCCAACAAATTTCCTGTTTGATATTTTCCCCGTGGCCTGCACCGATTCACTGACCACTCGTCTCGCCCGCGCCGCTACCCATGCGGCCGGACACGGGCTGGCCTGGACGCGGCTGCGCCGTCAGGTGTACCAAGCGGTGTTGAGCGCCGGTCGGCCAATCGGCGCCTACGAGTTGCTCGCGGCGCTCGAACCGCTGGTCGGGCGGCGTATGCCGCCGACCAGCGTGTATCGCGTGCTGGACCTGCTGGTCAGGCACGAACTGATACACCGCATTGAATCGAAGAACGCGTTCGTCGCCTGCTGCGAAATTGGCCAGCCACACCAAGGCCAGTTTTTGATCTGCGAGCGCTGCGGTGAAACGGTCGAAATTCCAGGTTCGGAACTGGCGCACCAGCTATCGGCCAGCGCGCGCGCGCTGGGGTTTGAACTGCATCATCAGGTGGTCGAACTGACGGGCTTGTGCGCGCACTGCCGCGCCGGCGCGCCGGGTTGATTTTTCTTGCTTTCCGGCGATCCATGTCCTTCGCGCATCTGTTACACGCGCTCCGGCTTTTCCTGTTCCCGCCACAACGCCTGCGTGCGCTGCTGGCGACCCTGGGCTTGGCGGCATTACCGGCATTGGCCCAGGCTGCTCCCGTGCCGATAGTTGCCGCAGAAAATTTTTACGGTGATCTGGCCCGGCAGATTGGCGGCGCGCAAGTGCGCGTGACCAGCATCATGAGCAATCCCGATCAGGATCCGCACCTGTTCGAGGCCAGCCCGGCCACCGCGCGCGCGCTGCAGGACGCGCGTATCGTGCTCTACAACGGTGCCGGCTACGATCCGTGGATGGATGAGTTGCTGTCGGCCTCGAACAGCAACGGCCGCACATCGATTGTCGCCGCCGACCTGACCGGCCACAAGGCGGGCGACAACCCGCACCTGTGGTACGCCCCGGCCACGCTGCCCGCGGTTGCGCGCGCGCTGACGGTTGCCTTGTCCGCGTCCGATCCGGCGCATCGCACGCTGTTCGAGGGCAATTTGCAGCGTTTCATTGCCTCGATGCGGCCAATCGACGCCAAAGTCGCCGCGCTACGCGCGCGTTACCAAAGCGTTCCGGTCACTGCGACCGAGCCGGTGTTCGGCTACATGGCCGACGCAATCGGACTTGATATGCGCAATCTGCGCTATCAGCTCGCGGCCATGAACGCTACTGAGGCCAGCCCGGCCGACGTGGCCGCATTCGAGGACGATCTGCGCCGGCGCCGCGTGCGGGTGCTGATCTATAACCGCCAGGCCGATACCCCGGCCACGCGCCGTATGCTCCGCATCGCGCACGATGCACACGTGCCCAATATCAGCGTTTCGGAAACCGAACCGCCCGATCAGACCTACCAGCAATGGATGTTGTCGCAGTTGGACGCGCTTGACAAGGCGCTGGGAACGCCATGAGCCATCCGCAGCCGACGCCGGCGCTCGAATTCGAGCGCGTGACGCTGATACTCGGCGGCCGCGCTGTGCTGCGCGAGGTCAGCTTCACGATGGACGGCGGGGAATTTATTGGCGTGCTGGGCGCCAATGGCGCTGGCAAAACCACCCTGATGCGCGCTGCGCTCGGTCTGGTGCCGGCCGCGCATGGCGCGATTCGCGTTGCGGGTGCGCCGGTTACGCGCGGCAACCCCGCTATCGGCTATATGCCGCAGGTACGCGCGCTGGCCGACAAGCGTCTGCGCGGCTACGATTTCGTGGCGATGGCTGCGCGCGGCCATCGTTGGGGGTTGCCAATCAATGGCGCGCGCACGCGCGATGAGGTGGCGCGCGCGCTGGCGCTGGTCGATGCGCAAACGCTGGCGCGCCGGCCGCTGGCAGAACTCTCGGGCGGCGAACGCCAGCGCCTGCTGCTGGCGCAATGCCTGCTCGGCCAGCCGCGCGTGCTGCTGCTCGACGAACCGCTGATTAGCCTTGACCCCAATCACCAGCGCGGCGTGGTCGAACTGGTGCGGCGCGTGCAGCGCGAACTGGGCATCGCGGTGCTGTTCTCGGCGCACGAACTCAATCCGCTGCTCGATGCGCTCGACCGCGTGCTGTACCTCGGTCATGGCGCCGCCGCGCTCGGCACGGTAAGCCAGGTCATCACTGCCCCGGTACTGTCGCGCCTCTATGGCGCGCCTATCGAAGTGATGCGCGCCGGCAGCCGCATCTTCGTGATGTCGGGCGGCGTCGAGATCGAAAAGCACGATCACGAACATGAATATCAGGATGGCGATGGCCATGCGCATCTTCACGCCCATGCGCATCCCCATCCGCACGCCCACACGCATACGCATACGCACGATGCTTGACTACGATTTCATGATTAACGCCTTCGTGGCGGCAGGCATCGTCGCGCTGCTATCTGGCGTGGTCGGCTATTTTCTGGTGCTGCGCGGACAGACCTTTGCCGGGCATGCGCTGGCGC
>JAIRRE010000035.1 GCA_031256125.1 Burkholderiaceae bacterium | reverse complement strand
CCACGCGGTCGCGCTGCGTGGCGTGCCAAGTGCCTTCGGCAAACAAGCCGGTGTTGCCCAACGTGGCATCCCCGACCCACGGGTAAGTGGTGTAGGAATCGGTGTTCGAGCCGCTGCGGTCGCGGTGGCGGCTGGCCTGTGCGTCCACGCCCGTGACCAGATCGAACGTCTGGCCCAGCTTCCAGGTTGCCGCCAGCCGCCCACCGGTGGTTGTGCGGTTGTCCGCCGCGGCCATCGCCATGCCCATACTGCCCATGCCGCCCATACCGCCCATACCGCCCATGCCACCGCTGCCCATGCCACCCATGCCGCCGCTACTGCTGCTGCTGAGTGGACGGAAGGTAAAGTTGTCCATCACCATGTCGGCGCTGTTGTAGTAAAGCTGCGCCTCGACCTTGTCCAGCGGGCCGCCCAGATGGCTTTTGACGAAACGCGCGCTCAGGTTCTGGTGCGTCAGTTTGGTCGCATCCATGCCGCGGCCCGCGTACTTGGCATAGCCATTGCCGCCGCCCGCCGTGACCTCGAACAGCGTGTCGGCATCGGGCGTAAAGCCCAGCGACACATCGGCATTGCGCTTGTCCCAGCCTGATGCGATGGCGTGGCCGCTGCCGTCCTTGTAGTCGCCCGAATGGGTGTGGTTGGCGGTGATCCGGGCGTAGAACTTGTCGTTGCCCGCCGTCAGGTCCACCGTTTCGTCGTTGCGGCCAAACGAACCACCGCCCACGTTGCCGTCAAAGCGCAGGCCCGGCGCGGTAAAGCGCGGCGTGTCGCGGTCGAACTTGATCGTGCCCGCCGACGCGCCCGGCCCCCAGATCACGGTTTCCGGCCCCTTGATAACCGTCACCGCATCGAAATTCTCCGGCGCGACGTAGGTGCTTGGGTTGTCCATGCGGCCGGGACATGCGCCGATCATGTTGGTACCGTCGGTCAGGATGTTCAAGCGCGAGCCGAACATGCCGCGCAGCACCGGGTCGCCGTTGGTGCCGCCGCTGCGGATGGCGGAAAAGCCGGGAATGCTGGTCAGGTAATCCGCGCCGCTGCTGGTCAATTGCGCGGTATCCGCCGCCTTGGGGTCGGACATTACGGTCGCCAGTGGCGACAGGTCGGATGCCGTGACGGTCACGGTACTGAGTACCGGCACGCTCGTTTGCGCCTCCGGCTGGGTTTGCGCTTGCGGCTGCGGCTGGGCTTGTGACTGGGCCTGCGCCGCCGGAAACGCCGCCAGCAGCGCCAGGGTCAAGCCAGTCAGCGGCAAGGGAATGCGGGAAGAATGCTTTTTCATGGTAATCAGGGGAAATCCGGTCAAAACAAAACCAGCCCGCAGCTACGCCTACAGCGCGGCGGCTGGCTTACGAAAGAGAAGAAACGGAAAAGTGCGGAAGTGGGCGCCGGGCCATAAAGAGAAGTGGAGAAAAACCGGCGCCCCGCTTCAAACGAGGGGCGGAGCCTGCGGCATCTGCGGCCTGCGCCCGGCCCGCAAGGCAGGGGTGGGCACATCCGCAGCGGGATAGTGTGCGACCAGCGGCAGCGCATGCGGCGCGAAAGCCGCGGCAACCACAGGCACCCAAGGCGAATGGTGAATCAGCGTGCAATACGGGCAGCAATCGCCATCGTCGTCAGACTGTCCACCGCCGGGGCTGCTGCCGTGGTGGTGATTCTGCTGCGTGCCTTGCCCGGCTTGCGCCTGTAATTGCGTTGCGGGAACCCGTTCAATGCCATGCCCATCGCAAACCGCAACCCAATCCGCCGCTTGCCTCGTCGCGGCCAGCCATTTGGAAACCCCTGGCGCGACCGCACCAAAGCACATGCCGCACAGCGCCAGCCAGGCAAGAGTTTTTCGCAGCCGTGATGAAAGAAAGTAGGGCATACCGTACACGCCTGCGCCAATCATCGCACGCCAGCGGCGCTTATCGCGACAATATCCCTACTTTTACCAGGGGTGACCGCCGCCGTTATCGCTGTTCTGCGGAATCACCCCGCGCTGCCCACCACGTCTGCATCACCCAATCTTCGGGCTGGAAGTAATCGGGCGTGATGTCCGGTTTGCGCAGCCGCCAGGCGTTATAGGCGACGCGGTGAATAGGCGAATACCACTGCGGCAGCAACCAGTGGCTGTCGATTTGTAATTGTTCAATTGATGTTGTATAATCATCCAATGGAAGCGAAAACAGCCACCGCCATCTTTGAAGTCCTGTCTTCCGAGGCACGGCTTGCCATCTACCGTCTGTTGGTCAAATACGCGCCAGACGGCCTGGTTGCTGGCGAAGTCGCACGGATGCTGGACATCCCGAAGACCAATCTTTCCTTCCACCTGAAAGCTATCGTCCACAGCGGGCTTGCCAGCATGGAACGGGAAGGCCGCAACACGCGCTACAGGGCCAACATTCCCCTGATGCTGGAAACCATCGCTTACCTGACGGCTGAATGCTGTTCCGGGAAACCTGACCAGTGCCAGAGCTTCCCGATGACAAGCGGAGTTGAGCCGGAATTTTTGCCGGCTTGTTGCAAAGACGGGAAACCGTAACCTAACCCAGAGGAAATGAAATGAGTACACCTAACCCAAGCGCATCGAGCGAACAAGTCAGAGAGACCGTGCGTGCCGGATATGCGGCCATTGCCACGGGACAGCAGTCCTCCTGTTGTGGCAGCGGGGCCAGCAGGGGCGGCGGGGGCGGATGTTGTGGCGGCCAGCGCAGCAATCAGGTTGATCCCGACCGGTTGGCACAAGCCATCGGCTACGACGCAGAAGCTCTTGCAAACTTGCCGGACGGCGCGAATATGGGGCTTTCCTGCGGCAATCCGGTTGCCATCGCAGCTTTGCAGGAAGGCCAAACCGTGCTTGACCTGGGCAGCGGCGGCGGCTTCGACGTGTTTCAGGCGGGCCAGAAGGTGCAGGCTTCCGGGCAGGCTATCGGCGTGGACATGACCCCGGAAATGCTGGCCAAAGCCCGTCAGAACATCGCGCAGTATCGGCAGCGTACCGGCCTGGACAACGTGGAGTTTCGCCTTGGCGAGATTGAACACCTGCCCGTGCCGGATGCCAGCGTTGACGTGGTGCTTTCCAACTGCGTCATCAACCTTTCGCCGGACAAGCTTCAAGTCTGGCGTGAAATCTTCCGCGTGCTCAAACCAGGCGGCAAAGTGTCCGTTTCCGATTTGGCATTGCTCAAACCTCTTCCCGACAACATCCGGGAAATGGCTGCGGCGCTGGTGGGTTGCGTCGCTGGCGCAGCGCTGGTGGACGAAACCAAGATCATGCTGGAAAAGGCTGGCTTCACCTCCATCGCCCTTACGCCCAAGCCCGATTACGTGCGCAGCATGCAGGACTGGAACGACCCCTTGTATAGACAAATCGCCGAGACACTGCCGAAAGGCGAGGAAATAGCGGATTACGTTGTCAGCCTATCCATTGAAGCCAAGAAATAGGAGCGCTTATGAGTCTTCGTTTTGTATGTACTAGCGACCCTAGCGCTCCGAAGGTGCGCTGCCATTGGGTAACGCCTCTGAAAATTCTTTTCTTATGCACGGGCAATTCCTGCCGTTCCATCATCGCGGAAGCCTTGCTCAGGTCAATGGCCCCGACTGATGTGACTGCGCAAAGCGCGGGTAGCAAGCCCACCGGGTTTGTGCACCCCCGCGCCCTGGCCGCGCTCAAGGATGCTGGAATTGCCACAGAAGGCTTATCCAGTAAATCATGGGACCACCTGCCAGAAAAACCGAATGCGGTGATAACCCTATGCTCCGATGCAGCGGGAGAAACCTGCCCGCTGTATTTCGGCAGTGTCATCCGCAGCCACTGGGGAATGCCCGATCCGGCCAAGGTACAGGGGGATGAAGCAGCCATCGCCGCTGCCTTTGCCGATACCTTGGCAGTGCTTGGCCAACGGATACGCGCTTTGGCACGACAGCTTGAAGCGCAACCGGATATGGGCGCAACCGAACTCCAGACTGTTCTTGACGGCATTGCCGCAATGTAAGGGAATGCAAGTTCATGAGCCAAACCACTCGACTGCGGCTTTCCTTCCTTGATCGCTACCTGACCTTGTGGATTTTCCTCGCCATGTTCGTCGGCGTGGGGCTTGGCTGGGCCGCACCGGGCGTGAAGAATGTCATCAACTTTTTTCAGGCGGGCACCACCAATATTCCCATCGCCATCGGGCTTATCTTGATGATGTATCCGCCTCTGGCAAAAGTGAAATACGAACAACTTGGGCAGGTGTTTCGCAACAGGAAAGTACTTTTGCTCTCTTTGGTACAGAACTGGGTTGTCGGTCCGGTTCTCATGTTTCTGCTGGCAATTGCCTTTCTTTCCGGCAATAACAGCTACATGGTAGGGCTTATCCTCATCGGTCTGGCCCGCTGCATCGCTATGGTCATTATCTGGAACGACCTTGCCGGTGGCGACAGGGAATATTGCGCCGGGCTGGTGGCCTTTAATGCGGTGTTTCAGGTGCTTTTCTTTTCGGTTTATGCCTATGTGTTCATTACCGTGCTGCCCGGCTGGCTTGGCCTGTCCGGGGCCGTGGTAAATGTGAGCATGGGACAGATTGCCGAAAGCGTCTTTATCTACCTTGGTATTCCCTTTATTGCGGGTGTGGCCTCGCGGTTCTATGGCCTCAAGGTCAAAGGACTGGACTGGTACGAGAAGGTCTTTATTTCCCGCATAAGCCCCTGGACGCTGCGGGCGTTGCTGTTCACGATTCTGGTCATGTTCTCCCTCAAGGGCGAATACATCGTGCAGCTTCCTTTTGACGTGGTGAAGGTCGCCATTCCCCTGCTGGTGTATTTCCTAGTCATGTTTCTGCTGTCGTTCTACCTGTCCAAACGGGCAGGCGCAAACTACGAACAATCGGCAACTCTGTCCTTCACCGCTGCCTCCAACAACTTTGAACTTGCCATTGCCGTAGCGATTGCCGTGTTCGGTCTGAACTCCGGCGAAGCGTTCGTGGCTGTCATCGGCCCGCTGGTGGAAGTGCCGGTGCTTATTGCGCTGGTCAACGTGGCGTTATGGCTGAAAAGGCGGTGGTAACGCCATGATGCCGACCAGCGGAGATATTGTTGGTTAGCCTTGCCCGCGCCGGTCATCGCTGCGCTGCGAAATCACCCCGCGCCGCCCACCACGTCTGCATCGCCCAATCTTCGGGCTGAAAGTAATCGGGTGTGATGTCCGGTTTGCCCAGCCGCCAGGCGTTGTAGGCGACGCGGTGAATGGGCGCATACCACTGCGGCAGCAGCCAGTAGCCGTGGGTGATAACCCTCTCCAGCGCGCGGCAGGCAGCCAAATAGTCGGGCTTGGCGCGCGCGGCGACCATGCGGCTAATGAGATCATCGACTGCCGGGTTTTTCACGCCCGCCAGGTTGCCCGAATCGGGCGTATCGGCGGCGCGGCTGCCGAACAGGTCAGCGTATTCCTGTCCCGGATTGCTGCTGCCCTGATAGGCGATGGTGGTGATATCGAAATCGAAGGTTTGCAGGCGCTGCTGGTACAGCGCGAAATCGACTGGGCGAAAGACCAGGCGAATGCCGAGTTTTTCCAGATTGCGCATCCACGGCACGACCACGCGCGCGCCGGCCTCGCTGCTGTCGAGATATTCCAGCACCATCGCCTGCCCGGCAGCGTTGCGCAGCGCGCCATCCCTGACCTGCCAGCCTGCGTCCTTGAGCAGCGCCTGCGCGCGGCGCAGGTTCTCGCGCAGACCGCCGACACTGGGGTCGGCGGGGCGGTCGGTGCGCGGCGGCTGATAAGCCGGGCCGAACGCGGCAGGCGGGATGTCCTTGCGCCACGGGTTCATCAGCGCCAGTTGCGCCGCGTCCGGTTCGCCAGTGGCGGCGCAATCGGTATTGCCAAACAGTCCACGCACGCGCCGGTAACTGCCGTAGAACAACTGGCGGTTGAGCCACTCGAAGTCGATCGCCAGCCCCAGCGCCTGGCGCACTCGCGCGTCGGCCAAAAACGGGCGGCGGCTGTTAAGCACGGTGCTTTGAAAACCCGTGGGCAGCCGGTGCCGGAATTGAGCCTTGACCAGTTCGCCGCTGGCAAACCGCTTGCCATTGACGCGCCGCACCCAGTCCCCCGCCGAATAAAACGTCATCAGGTCGAATTCGCCGGCCTTGAGCGCTTCCAGCCGTGCGGTGTTGTCCTGGTAAATCTTGACCGTGATGCGGTCGAAGTTGAACTGGCCGCGCCGCACCGGCAGATCGCGCGCCCAATAGCGTGGATCGCGCACGTAGGTAATGTCCTTGCCAAAACGCACCGGCCCAATGGTGTAAGGACCGGAGCCGATGGGCACATCCATCACCACCTTGTCGAACGGCTTGCCCTGGCCCCACTTGCGGCTAAACACCGGCAGACCGCCGACGACCAGAGGCAGCTCGCGGCGCGGCGCCTTGAAGCGAAAACGCACCGTGCGCGCGTCCAGCACGTTCACGCCGGCCACGTCGATCAGCAGCGTCTTGTAAGCGGGCGAGGCGTAGGGGCCGATTAGCGTTTCGTAACTGTGGCGTACGTCTTCGGCCAGCACCGGATCGCCGTTGTGGAAACGCGCATCGGGTCGCAACCGGAAAGTGACGGACAAGCGGTCGGGCGCGACTTGCACGTCCTCGGCCAGCAGCCCGTAGCCTGCGCCGCTTTCGTCCATTGGACTGGTCAGCAGCGTATCGAACAGCAACCCTTCCAGATACGCCGGCGCGCTGCCGCGCAGCGTGAACGGGTTGTATTTGTCGAACGTGGACGCGCGCTGGTTGCTCGCCAGCCGCAACTCGCCGCCCTTGGGCGCGGCGGGGTTGACGTAGGCGAAATGGTCGAACCCGGCGGAATACTTCAGATCGTCCCACAGCGCGTAGCCCTGCGCAGCCAGCGCACAGCACGGTGCCAGCGCGGCGCACCCGGCGATCAGCATATTCAAAATGGCCTTGCAAACCCACATGCGACAATTCTGCCGGTCTTTTTTCACAGGAGATTGTCCGTATGAACCTCCCCAACCCCACTGGCTTTCTGGCGGGCAAAAAATTGCTCATCACCGGCGTGCTCTCCAACCGCTCCATCGCCTACGGCATTGCCCGCGCGGCGCACGCGCAGGGAGCGGAGCTGGCCTTCAGCTACGTCGGCGAACGCTTCAAGGCGCGCATCACCGAATTCGCCGCCGAGTTTGGCTCACAACTGGTGTTCGACTGCGATGCCGGCAGCGATGAGCAGATCGAGCGCCTGTTCGCCGATCTGTCTGCGCATTGGCCCAAGTTTGACGGCTTTGTGCACGCCATCGGCTTTGCGCCGCGCGAAGCCATCGCGGGCAACTTCCTGGACGGCCTGACGCGCGAAAACTTCCGCATCGCGCACGACATCAGCGCCTACAGCTTCGCCGGCATGGCCAAGGCCGCCCTGCCGTACCTGAACGACAAGGCAGCGTTGCTGACCCTGTCGTATCTGGGCGCGCTGCGCGCCATCCCCAACTACAACACCATGGGGCTGGCCAAGGCCAGCCTGGAAGCGGGCGTGCGTTACCTGGCCGAGGCGCTGGGGCCGCGCGGCATCCGCGTTAACGGTATTAGCGCCGGCCCCATCAAAACGCTGGCTGCCAGCGGCATCAAGGACTTCGGCAAGCTGTTGGGCTACGTAGCGCAAGCCGCGCCGCTGCGCCGCAACGTCAGCATCGACGACGTGGGTAATGTGGCGGCATTTCTGCTGTCCGACCTGGCGGCGGGCGTAACCGCCGAAATCACCTACGTCGATGGCGGCTTCAGCCAGACGGCGGGCTTGAGCGTGGATATGGTGTTGTAAAGGCAACGGAGAAAACCGATGATTGTTGAATTGCGCATCTACCACTGCGCGCCCGCCCGTCTGCCGGCGTTACTCGACCGCTTTGCAAACACTACGCTCGATTTCTTCGACAAGCATGGCATCCGCCAAATCGGCTTCTGGACCACACTCATCGGACCAAGCAATCACACGCTGACATATATGCTGCAATGGGAAAGTCTGGCTGAACGCGAACAGAAGTGGAACGCCTTTCAGGCCGATCCCGAATGGATTGCCAAGCGCAGCGCGAGCGAAGCCGAGCGCCCGATCGTCGAACGCATCGAGAGCCATATTCTCACGCCGACCGCGTTTTCAGCGCTGCGTTAGGGGCGGTTAACGCGATCCGCGGCACGCGCTTTGACAGCGTAGCAAGCCATCAGCGTGGCCTGCTACGTCATCGCTCAACTGAATCCGGCAGCGACCGAGCAGTGAAGATGTGACGGCTATTCCAAATTGAACTCAAACGGTACGCCGTACCACTTTGCCACAGGTACGCCGTCGCGCGTATAGGGACGGCAGCGCCAACTGTCGTACACGGTAGCCTGCGCCGCATCGTCCAGCCGCACGTAACCGCTGGTTTTTTCGATCCGCGTCTTCTGCACGCGGCCATCTGTGCCAATCAGCACGTCCACTTTTACCGTGCCGGTTTCGTGCCGCAAACGGCTCATCGGCGGATAGTCCGGCTTCGGACGGTAGAAACAAACCGCGTCCGCCGAAGGCAGCACAGCATCCCCTTGCTCTTGCGCAGGTAACCCCGCCGCATCGGCGGTTGATGCGGTCGCCGCCAGCCCGCCATCTGTCTGGGCAGCGCTGGCCGAAGCAATGGGTGGTGATGGCTCCGAAACCGCCGACACAGCTTCATGAACCGTCTGTGCCACGGGGTCAGCCACCGATTGCAGTACTGGCTGGGCCGACTGCACGGGTCGATCAGGCAGCCGGGATGGTTGAACCGGCAAAACCGGAGAACGCGGCAAAGCCGTGAGCATCACAGGCTTGCTCGCAGGTTTGGGTTTCTCTCTTACCTTCACTGACGGCACCGCTCGCGGTATAGCAGGCCGCGCCGTCATTGGCGGCGGGGTCAAGGCAAGCGCGGGCGCAGGAACCGTCCGGCTAATCATCGTCATCTGGATCACCGAAACCGCAGGCGCCGACGCCATATCTGCCGCCCGCCGCATCAATCCCATTTGCAAAGCCCACAGCGCCGCCACGTGCAACGCCAAAGCTGCCGCGACGACGGCAGCCCAGCGCAAAACACGGTTACGGTGCGAGATGATCGTCATGCGGCTGATTGTCTGTGTTTCGCGGCTTTGCGATGCCAAAACAAAACGCCATGTTTTTCCAGCAAAGCGTAAAAATAAGTGGCTAACCCGACTTTGGGTATCGTTGAGCGTGAGTTTCCGATGAGTTTGAAGCGAAAAAATTTCGTATAACTGGGTCCATGTCCCATTCCCCGTCTGCCGCAAACGCCCTGCTCGCCCGGAGTTTGAACCGCTCTGGACCGCTCAGGCGGTGGTTTGCCGCGGCGTTGCGATGGCTGCCGGCGGGCAAGGCATTGCAAAACGAAGTTGCTTTCCGCCGCGCGTTAGAAAACGCCATGACGGTTGGCCTGCGCGTACTTGATCTGCAAGGACGCATTACCCACGTCAATGCGGCCTTTTGCCGGATGACGGGTTGGAGCGCGGCGGAACTGGTCAACCAGACTGCGCCTTTTCCCTATTGGACCCAGGAGGATTACGCGCAGCACGCCATCAATCTGGCCCGTGAATTGACCGGGCAGACCGATCCGGGCCGCGGCTTGCAGATGCGCATCACACGCAAGGACGGCAGCCCGTTCGACGCTCGCCTGTACAGCTCCCGGCTACTCGATACCGACGGACGGCAAACTGGCTGGCTGGGCATGATGACCGACATCAGCGAGTCGGCCACTATCCGGCGCGAGCTGGCTGCCGCGCAGGAACGCTTCATCACCGTGCTTGGAGCGCTGGACGCGGCGGTATCGGTCGCGCCCTTGGGCAGCCAGGATCTGCTTTATGCCAACCGGCAATACCGCCAATGGTTTGGCAACGGCACGGACGGGCACCTGACCCTGCTCGAACGCGGCGGCGCGGTTCCGGCCCAGCCGCGCGATTTGAGCGGCGAGAGTCTCGATGCGTCCGATGCGCTGGCGGGTCTGCCCATCGAACACCTGGAAAGCTTGGCCGGAGAGCAGGCCGCCGGGCGGGCCGAAGTTCACGCCGAACACCTGGGGCGCTGGCTGGAAGTCCACTCGCGCTACCTCACCTGGGTCGATGGGCGGCTGGCGCAAATCGTGATCGCCACCGACATCACCGCGCGCCACCAGGCCGAGGAACAGGCCGCCATCCAGGCCGAACGCGCGCAGGCCGCCAGCCGCCTGATTACCATGGGCGAAATGGCTTCCAGCGTGGCGCACGAACTCAACCAGCCGCTTACAGCCATCAGCAACTATTGCCAGGGCATCATCGGGCGCATCAAGAACGGGCGCATCGACCAGGCCGAGCTGCTGGCGGCGCTGGAAAAAACCGCCTACCAGGCACAGCGCGCGGGCCAGGTCATCGGGCACATCCGCGGCTTCATCAAGCGCAGCGAACCGAACCGCCAGTGGACGCAGGCCCAAACCGTGGTCGAGCAAGCGGTGGAACTGGCCGACATTGCGCTGCGCCGCCGTCAAGTGCGCCTGACCTGCGACATCGGGCCTGACTTGCCGCCGCTGTATGTTGACCCGATTCTGATTGAGCAGACGCTGCTCAACCTGCTGAAAAACGGCGCCGAAGCCATTGACGCCGCGCGGCGCGCACCCGATAACCGCACGGTGAATTTGCGCGTTATCGCCGCCGCGCTCGATGGCAGTCCCGCCGTGCGCTTCACGGTCAGCGACACCGGCGCGGGCCTGCCGCCGCCGGTACTGGCGCGGCTTTACGAAACATTTTTCACCACCACAGCCGACGGGCTGGGCATCGGCCTGTCGCTGTGCCGCTCCATCGTCGAATCGCACCAGGGCCGCATCGCCGCGAAGAATCTCTACAATGGTTCACACATCGTTGGCTGCCGCTTCACCGTCTGGATTCCGGCGGCAACCCGCGCCG
>JAIRRE010000292.1 GCA_031256125.1 Burkholderiaceae bacterium | reverse complement strand
CTTGGCTGGCCAGTTCGGACATCAGGCGGTGCGTCGGCTCGCCCAGGTTGTCGGGCATCTGGATGGCCAGCACGCCGCCGGGCGCGAGCGCGTCCAGCAGGCGCGGCAGCAGCGTTTCGTGGCCGGGCACCCATTGCAAGGCGGCGTTGGCGTAGATTAGGTTGGGCTGGGCTCCGGGCTGCCATTGGGCGATGTCGGCCAGCTCGAAGCGCACTCGCGGCAGTCGCTTGCGCGCATCCGCCAGCATTGCTTCGGAGTTGTCGATGCCCACGATCTCGGCGTTTGGATAGCGCGCCGCCAGCAACTCGGTCGAATTGCCCGGGCCGCAGCCCAGGTCATAGGCCAAGCGGACGGATTCCAGTGGCACGCGCGCGAGCAACTCGCGCGCCGGCCGTGTGCGCTCGTCTTCGTAGCGCCGGTATAGCGCGGGGTTCCAATCCGACATGCAGCGCAATTAAAGGCCAGCCGAGCTTTACAGCAGGTGCTGCACGCCGTCTTTTTCGCCTTGCAGTTCGGCCAGGGTTTTGTCGATGCACTTTTGGCTGAACTCGTCGATCGGCAGTCCTTCGATCAGCGTGTACTCGCCGTTGCTGGTGGTGACCGGAAAGCCGAACAAGATGTCCTTGGGAATGCCGTACTGGCCGTCCGAGGGTATGCCCATCGTCACCCATTTGCCGTTGGTGCCCAGCGCCCAATCGCGCATGTGGTCGATTGCGGCGTTGGCCGCCGAGGCCGCCGAAGACAGGCCGCGCGCCTCGATGATGGCCGCACCGCGCTTACCCACAGTGGGCAGGAACACGTCGGCGTTCCAGGCCGAATCGTTGATCGCGTCCCTGACGCTCTTGCAGCCCACGGTGGCAAACCGGTAATCGGCGTACATCGTGGGCGAATGGTTGCCCCACACGCACAGCTTTTCGATATCGGCCACGGCGCAGCCGATCTTGGCGGCGATCTGGCTGAGCGCACGGTTGTGATCCAGCCGCAGCATGGCGGTAAAGTTCTTGCGCGGCAGACTGGGTGCACTCTTCATGGCGATGTAGGCGTTGGTGTTGGCCGGGTTGCCCACCACCAGCACCTTGACGTTGCGGCTGGCCACCTTATCGAGCGCCTTGCCCTGCGCGGTGAAAATTTGCGCGTTGGCCGCCAGCAGGTCGGAACGCTCCATGCCGGGGCCGCGCGGACGCGCACCCACCAGCAAGGCGTAGTCGGCATCCTTGAACGCCACCAGCGGATCACCCGTGGCAACGATGCCGGCCAGCAGCGGAAAAGCGCAGTCTTCCAGCTCCATGATGACGCCCTTGAGCGCCTTTTGCGCTTTCTCATCGGGAATTTCCAGCAGTTGCAGGATCACCGGCTGATCCTTGCCCAGCATGTCGCCGGAGGCGATGCGAAACAGCAGGGCATAACCGATTTGACCGGCGGCGCCAGTGATGGCAACGCGAACGGGCTTCTTGCTCATAGTATGGATCTCCAAAAAAGAAGTGGGATGGAAAACAGCGCCCCGGCGAGAGCGTGGCGGCGGGCAACTCATCGCCCGCGTGGCGATTAGCCTGTCTTCGCCGGGTAAGGATAAGCGCAAGTGTAGCCGGACCAGGCCCGCCAGTCAACTTGTCTTGTGTCTTATATAAGATGTATCATTGGCACCTTTCTCCCTACCCGCTCATGCCCGCGACCGCCCTGCCCGCTCCACTTACCGCCACTACACCCGGTGCGGCGTCGCACGCCGTCAACGGCGCGCTGCGCGGCATGGCAGCCCCGGCCTTCAGCCCGCTTTATCAGCAAATCAAGGCGCTGATCCTGGGCAGCCTGCAACAAGGCGAATGGAAACCCGGCGAGATGATTCCGAGCGAATTCGAGCTAGCCGCGCGCTACAAGGTCAGTCAGGGCACGGTGCGCAAGGCCGTCGATGAGTTGGCGGCGGACAACTTGCTGGTGCGCCGCCAGGGCCGCGGCACGTTCGTGGCCACGCACGCCGAGCAACATGTGCGCTACCGCTTTTTGCGCTTGCAGCCGGACAACGGTACCATGATTGGCGAAGGTCCGGCAGAGCGCGACTTCATCGGCTGCAAGCGCCAGCGCGCCAGCGCCGAGGTGGCGCGTGCGCTGGCGTTGCGTACCGGCGACCCGGTATTGCAAGCACGGCGCTTGCTGCGCTTTTCTGACGTGCCGGTAATTCTGGAAGATATTTGGCTGCCCGCCGGACCGTTCAAGGGCCTGACCGCCGAGCGGCTGGCGCAGTACCGCGGGCCGATGTACGCTTTGTTTGAATCGGAGTTTGGCGTGCGCATGGTGCGCGCCGACGAAAAAATCCGCGCCGTGCTGCCCGATACCGGGCAAGCCAAGCTGCTGGCGGTTACGAGTGCCGCGCCGTTGCTCAGTGTGGAACGCATCGCCTACACCTACCACGACGCGCCGATGGAATTGCGGCGCGGCCTTTACCGCACCGACGGGCATTACTACCGCAATGAACTCAATTAGGGCAACGCCGAACAAGTCCAGCGCGGATGGCTTGGCCTAAAATTTCCAGCCGCCGCCCGTTGCCTGCCGCCGCCGGATAAAACCCGACGGCAAGAAAACTGCCACGTCAACAAGAGAGAACATTTACCCCAGCCACGAAAGCCGCCCCATGAGTGAAACCCTCCACGCCTCCAATGCCACACCGGTCCAACGACCGGAGTTCCGCAATATCAACCTGATGACCGACGTCAGGGGTTACCGCTTGCCGCCGGCGGGCTGGGTCTCGATCCTGCACCGTGTCGGCGGCCTGCTGATTTTTATTCTGCTGCCCTTCATTATTTGGCTGTTCGACGTATCGACGACTTCGGAAATTTCGTTCGGGCGGTTCA
>JAIRRE010000341.1 GCA_031256125.1 Burkholderiaceae bacterium | reverse complement strand
ACGTGACCGTGGTCTTGCCGTTGGTGCCGGTCACGGCCAACACTGCCGGGGCATAGTCGTGACGGGTTTTGAGCGCCGCCAGCGCGTCGCTAAACAGATCGAGTTCACCGCATACCGGAATGCCGCGCGCAAGCGCGGCCTGCGTTAGCGCGGCGATGTCGGCGGGTGGCAAACCGGGGCTGCGGTAGATCGCGGTGAAAGGGCTACTTTCGCTGTCGAGCAAAGCCGCATTGAACGGCCCGGCAACGAAGCGCGTTTGCGGCCATTCCCGCCGCAGCACGTCCAGGCCGGGCGGTGTGGCGCGCGTATCGGCTACCACGACAGTCGCGCCGCCGTGGTGCGCGCACCAGCGCGCCATCGCCAGACCGGACTGGCCCAGTCCCAGGATTAATACCGGCGAAGGGAGGATGAATCGGGCAGTTTCGGTCATGGCCTTACCTCAGCTTGAGCGACGACAGCCCGACCAGGCACAGCAGCATGGTGACGATCCAGAACCGCACCACGACCTGCGTTTCAGCCCAGCCGCTTTTCTCGAAATGGTGGTGCAGCGGCGCCATCTTCAGCAGCCGCCGCCCTTGCCCGTAACGGCGCTTGGTGTATTTGAACCAGGCCACTTGCAGCATCACCGACAACGCCTCGACCACGAACACCCCGCCCATGATGGCCAGCACGATTTCCTGCCGCACGATCACGGCGATGGCGCCCAGCGCGCCGCCCAGCGCCAGCGCACCCACGTCGCCCATGAACACCTGCGCCGGATGCGCGTTGAACCACAAAAAGGCCAGCCCCGCGCCGGCCATCGCGGCGCAGAACACCAGCAGTTCGCCAGTGCCGGGAATGTGCGGAAACAGCAGATAGCGCGCGTAGAACGCATTACCGCAAACGTAGGCGAATATCCCCAACGCCGAACCGACCAGGATCACCGGCATGGTGGCCAGCCCATCCAGCCCGTCGGTCAGATTCACGGCGTTGCTGGCGCCGACGATCACCAGGTAGCTCAGGATGACAAACCCCCACACCCCCAGCGGGTAGTTCACCTCCTTGAAAAATGGCACCAGCAAACCCGCCGTGGGCGGCAAGTGCAGCCTGAAGCCCGATTCGATCCATTGCAGAAACAGCGTGAAGACCTGCGCGTTGGAACGCCCCGAAACCGCAAACACCAGAAACAACGCCGCGACGATGCCGATCAGCGACTGCCAGAAAAACTTGGTGCGCGAGCGCATCCCTTCGGGATCCTTGTTGACCACCTTGCGCCAGTCGTCCACCCAACCGATGGCGCCAAAGCCCAACGTCACCAACAGCACCACCCAGACGAAGCGGTTGTGCCAATCGAACCACAGCAGCGTGGCCACGGCGATGGCGATCAGGATCAGCACGCCGCCCATGGTCGGCGTGCCCGATTTGGACAAATGCGTCTCCATCGCATAGCCGCGTACCGGCTGGCCGATCTTCAGTTGCGTCAGACGCCGGATCACCCACGGCCCGGCGGCCACGCCAATGACCAGCGCGGTCATCGCCGCCATCACCGCGCGGAAAGTGATGTACTGGAATACCCGGAAAAACCCGAGCGCGGGTGAGAGGGTTTGCAGCCAGGCCGCCAGTTCAGGCAACATGCGCGGCCTCCTGCTCGATCTGGCTGCCAGCGGTAACCGGCGCGCACGCCGCGATCAGCGCCGCCACGGCGCGTTCCATGCGCATGAAGCGCGAGCCTTTCACCGCCACGCTGGTAACGCCCGGTAACGCGGCGCACGCCGCGTCGTTCAGGCTTTCGAGGGTGGCGCAATGACGGCCCGCGCCGCCCATTTCGCTGAATGCGCGGTTGGCGGCAACGGCTTGCGCGCCGAAAGTCAACAGCATTTCGATGCCACGCGCGCGCGCATGACGGCCCACCTCGTCGTGGAACGCCGGCCCCTGCTCGCCCACCTCGCCCAGGTCACCCAGCAGCAGCAGGCGCGGGCCGGGCAGTTCGGCCAGCAGGTCGATCAGCGCGCGCACCGAATCCGGGTTGGCGTTGTAGCTGTCGTCGATCAGCGTCAGCGCGCGGCCTTCGTACTGCAATGCCACCGCGCGAGAGCGCCCGGCCACCGGCCGGAATGCCGCCAGCCCTTGCACGATGGCATCCAGCGGCGTGCCCGCCGCCCATGCACAGGCGGCGGCGGCCAAGGCATTGCGCAGGTTGTGGCGGCCCGGCGCATACAAGTCAAACGCCGCGACGCGGTCCACGATATGGGCCTGCACGCGCCAATGATCGCCCGCCCAATCTGCTGTGCGGATGAATACCTCCGCGCCCGGCGCCGCCGTGCCGAAGCGGATGCGCGGGCGCACGCCCGCCAATTCGTCCCACACCGGCGTGTAGGCATCGTGGCCCGGATAAACCGCGATACCGGCGGCGGGCAGAGCTTGAATAGCCGCACCGTTTTCACGCGCCACGGCCTCGACCGTCCCCATGAATTCCTGATGTTCGCGCTGCGCGTTGTTGACCAGCGCCACCGTCGGTTGCGCGATGGCCGCTAGTTGCGCAATCTCGCCGGGATGATTCATGCCCAGTTCCACCACGGCGGCGCGGTGCGCGGCGCACAGGCCCAGCACGGTCAGCGGCACGCCGATGTCGTTGTTGAAATTGCCGGCGGTGGCGTGCGCCGCATCGCCCAGCCAGGCACGCAGGATGGCCGCCGTCATTTGCGTAACAGTGGTTTTGCCGTTGCTGCCGGTGACGGCGATCACCGGTAAATCGAACTGCCGCCGCCAGAATGCTGCCAGTTCGCCCAGCGCGCGCCGCGCGTCGGGCGCCAGGATGCCCGGCAGGCCGCTGGCTTGCAGTGCCGCGCGGGCGCTGGCATCGGCCAGCGCGCCAACAGCTCCGGCACGCGCGGCGTCGGACAGAAACGCCGCGCCATCGAACCGCTCGCCGCGCAGCGCGACGTACAGATCGCCCGCTTGCAGCGTGCGCGTGTCGGTGTGCACGCGGGCGATGGCGGTTTGCGCATCGCCCACGATTTGCGCGCCGGCGATACTGCGCGCGGCTTGTGCCAACGTGAGGTTCATGGCGCTCATGCGCACGCCTCCCGCGCAGCCGTGCGCCGTTGCAGCGCCGCTCGTGCCTCGCGTTGATCGGAGAAGGGCAGCCGCTGGCCGCGTACGTCCTGATAGTCCTCGTGCCCCTTGCCCGCAATCAGGATCACATCGGCGGGCTGCGCGGTTTCAATCGCCCAGGCGATGGCGCGGGCGCGATCCGGTTCGACGGTAACCCGCACGCGGTCGGCGATGCCTTTCAAAATCGCGTCGATGATGGCTTGCGGGTCTTCGTCGCGCGGGTTGTCGCTAGTAACTATCAGCGCATCGGCGTGCGCCCGTACCACTGCGCCCATCAGCGGACGCTTGCCCGGGTCGCGGTTACCGCCGCAGCCGAATACGCACCACAGCTTGCCGCCGCGCGCGCGCGCCAGTGGGCGCAGCGCCGTCAGCGCCTTATCCAGCGCATCGGGTGTGTGCGAGTAATCAACGATGGCGACAGGTTCATCGTCGCCACGCACCGCCACGCGCTCCATGCGCCCCGGCACTGGCGGCAGATCGGCCAGCAGGCCCGGCAGATCGGCCAGCGGCACGCCCAGCGCGCGCAGGCAGCCGGCCACCAGCAGCAGGTTGCCGACGTTGTAATCGCCGACCACTGGCGCGGCGATGGCCGTTTGCGCCTGACCTTCGACCAGCGTGAAACGCGCGCCGGCTGCCGTCCACGCCAAATCGCGCGCATTCAGGCGCGCCGGAGCATTCAGACCCACCGTCCACACGGCCAGGCCGTGCGCGAGCGTTTGCAGGGCCAGTTCCGCGCCGCGTGGGTCGTCGGCGTTAATGACCGCCGCTTGCAGACCGGGCCAGTCAAACAGCGCCCGCTTGGCTTGCCAGTAGGCGTCCATGCTGCCGTGGTAGTCGAAATGGTCTTGCGTCAAATTGGTAAAGGCCGCGACGCGAATCGCGGTGCCATCCATCCGGTGTTCGGCCAATCCGACAGAGGACGCCTCCATTGCGCAGCTCTGCGCGCCCGTATCGGCGAAGACGCGCAGTGCCGCTTGCAGCCGCACCGGGTCGGGCGTGGTCAGGCCGGAGGATTCGAGACGCGGCAGCAGGCCGATGCCCAGCGTGCCGATCAAGCCGCATGGCGACAAGTTTGATTGCTGCGTTTTCGATAGCGCATGGGCCAGCCACCAGGCGCTCGATGTTTTACCGTTGGTACCGGTGATGGCCGTGACAGCCAGTTGCCGCGAAGGCTGACCGAACCACGCTGCCGCAATCGGACCGCTGTCGCGCTTGAGATGTTGGTAGGCGGCGATGCCCGGGTCATTGCCAAACCCAAACGCCGCCGCGCCCTCGGCCTCCACCAGGCACGCCGTCGCGCCTTGCGCCAGCATGGCGCGCACGAACTGGCGCGCGTCAGTGGCCGCGCCCGGCCAGGCGATAAAGCCGTCGCCTGCCGCCACGCTGCGGCTGTCAGCGGTGAGCGTGCCGGTGACGCGCGCGGCCAGCCACTGTGCGGCCTGTTGCGGCGTGTGGAGCGTGGCGGTTGCCATCATGTCAGACCGGCTCCTGCACCGCATCGGTGACGATTTGCGGCTTGATCGTCATATCGGGCGGCACGCCCAGAACGCGCAGCGTTTGCTGCACCACGTCGCTGAACACCGGCGCGGCCACGGTGCCGCCGTAATACTGGCCGTCGCCCGGCTCG
>JAIRRE010000201.1 GCA_031256125.1 Burkholderiaceae bacterium | reverse complement strand
GGCAAACCAGCCGGGCGTCAAGGAAATACGCGGCGAGGGCCTGATGCTGGGCGTCGAGCTGGATCGCCCCTGCGGCGCGCTGGCACGGCGCGCGTTGGAGGCGGGCCTGCTCGTTAGCGTTACCGCCGATACGGTGATCCGCCTATTACCGCCGCTCATCCTCACTGAAACCGAGGCCGACGAAATCGTCCGCCGCCTGGTTCCAGTGGTCGAAACCTTCCTGAATACCTGAACCTGTCGAGCCAACCACGATGACCGCCCAACCGATCAAACATTATTTGCAATTTGCCGATCTCGCCGCCGACGAATACGCCTACCTGTTTCAGCGCGCGGCGCTCATCAAGCGCAAATTCAAGGCTTACGAAAAGCACTACACGTTGGAAGATCGCACGCTGGCGATGATCTTCGAGAAAGCCAGCACGCGCACCCGCGTCAGCTTTGAGGCGGGCATGTATCAACTCGGCGGCGGCGTGGTGCACCTGACCACCAGCGACAGCCAACTGGGCCGCAGCGAACCCATCGAAGATACTGCACGTGTCATCAGCCGGATGGTCGATTTGGTGATGATTCGCACCTTCGAGCAAGCCCGTTTGGCGCGCTTTGCCGAGTTTTCGCGCGTGCCCGTCATCAACGGTCTGACCAACGAATACCACCCTTGCCAGATCATGGCGGACATCTTCACCTTTATCGAGCAGCGCGGTTCGATTCAGGGCAAGACGGTGGCCTGGATCGGCGACGGCAACAACATGGCCAACACTTGGGCGCAAGCCGCCGCGCTGCTGGGCTTCACGCTGCGCGTCGCTACCCCGCGCGGCTACGAGATGGATAGTCAATTGGCCGCTCTGAATGCAAATGCCAGATCGGCACACCGCTGGCAAAACGTCGCCGACCCGATGCAGGCGTGCAAGGATGCCGACCTGGTCACTACCGATGTGTGGACTAGCATGGGTTACGAAGCCGAAAGCGAGGCGCGCCGCAAGGCCTTCGCCAACTGGTGCGTTACCCCCGCCATGATGGCCGCCGCCAAACCCGACGCCTTGTTCATGCACTGCCTGCCCGCGCACCGGGGCGAAGAAGTCGCGGCAGAAGTCATTGACGGCCCGCAATCGGTCGTCTGGGACGAGGCCGAAAACCGGATGCACGTGCAAAAGGCGCTGATGGAATATTTGCTGCTGGGGCGGGTAGCGTAATCAAACCGAGTTACGCGATTGCGAACGATAGCCTAATCAGCATAACGTTTTAGGCATATCAAAACATTAATTGACATCATTTTATTTCGCCTTGGTTTGGTGTTTTCTAAATTAAAAATATGAACTATCTACAGTGCGTATCTGTGAGTAAATCACATAAAAAAACTGCTGCCGCTGAAATTCTGCCCGGTTGTACCTGGCGAGCAACCGCCGTATCCCAGTTGCATTGGAAAAGGTAATGAAGTGGGTATGGTTCAATAACCAAACTGCACCCGCCATCAACTCGACTCCCGTCGCAGTCGCTTCCCCGCCGCCGACGACAACCTCGCGCTCAATGTTGCACGATTAACCCCAAAAGAAAATTCCTGTCAGTGCCGCGAACAGCGGAATCAAGATCGCCCCGCTCCAAACCATGTAGCCCAGAAAACTCGGCATGGCGATGCCGCGCTCTTGAGCTATGGCCTTGACCATGAGGTTCGGGGCGTTGCCGATATAGGTGTTGGCCCCCATAAAGACCGCTCCGGCGCTGATGGCCGCGAGCGTGGCTGGAAATGCCGTTATCAAATGGCTGGCGTTGCCGCCCACGGCATCGAAGAACACCAGATAAGTCGGCGCGTTGTCCAAGAATGACGAGAGCACGCCCGTAATCCAAAAATACAGGGCTGGAATGGGCGCGCCGTCCGTCCCGGTAGCAGCCTGTATCACCCCACCGAATGGTCCTGCCGCGCCCGTTTGCAGCATGGCGGCAACCGGGATGATGGTCAGAAAAATCCCCGCGAACAGTTGGGCCACTTCGCGCATCGGCGCCCAGCCGAACTGGTTTTTTTCGCGTACCGCGCGCGGCGTCAAGAGCAGCGACAGCAACGCCACGGCAACCAGGCCCGCGTCGCGCACCAGGCCCGGCAGACCAAGCATGATCCCTGCCACGCGCAAACCCGCGTCGGAACGCCACATGCCGCTGACCAGCACCAGCGCCAACACAACGGCGATCAACCCGAAATTAAGCGCGCCATCAAAGCCAAAAGCAGATGCGGTTGATGCGTCCGGCGCGGGCCGAGTCATACCTTCCTGGCGGTAGTAATGGCGGTCAACGACGTAAAAAATAGCCAGCAGCGCGGCGATCAGCAGTGTGGTTGGCAGCGCCAGATGCTGGAGCGTCCAGAAAAACGGCACGCCCAGCAAAAAGCCCAGGAACAGCGGCGGATCGCCTAGCGGCGTGAGCGCCCCGCCGATATTGCTGACGATGAAAATGAAGAACACAACGATATGCGTGACGCGCTTGCGGTGGTCGTTGGCGCGGATCAAGGGGCGGATGAGTAGCATCGACGCGCCCGTGGTGCCCATTACGCTGGCCAGCAGCGCGCCCGCCAGCAATAAGCCGCAGTTGAGCGGCGGCGATCCGTGCAGATTGCCACCGATGTAGATACCGCCCGCAGTTGTATAGAGCGCCGTCAACAGCAAAATGAACGGCAGGTATTCCGTCAGCAGCGCGTGCGCCAGCGCATGTCCGGCTGCTCCGATGCCGAATACCGCAGCGCAGGGCAGCAAAAATGCCAGCGCCCAAAACGCGGTGATCTTGCCGAAATGGCGGCGCCAGAAGTGCGGTGCGATGAGCGGCCCCACGGCGATGGAGAGCAACAGGCCCGCAAAAGGCAGGCTCCACAGCGGGGTAAACGTCATGCATCGGGCCGGTGGGTCACAACACCACCGGGGGGCTGGCGTGTGATCGGCGTGGCGGGCGGCGGGGGCAGATTAAACACCTGGCGCAAGTAGGTCAAATAGCCTTGGTCTTCCACCATCGTCTTGCCGGGCGTGTCGGAAATTTTGGCCACCGGCTGGCCGTTGCAGGCCACCATTTTCATGACGATTTGCAGCGCTCGCGGCCCCAGATCGTTGGTTAGATTGGTCCCGACGCCAAACGCAAGCTGGATGCGGCCCTGGAAACGCTCGAACAGTTCCACGCAGCGCGGAATGGTCAGGCCGTCACTGAAAATCAGCAGCTTGCTGCGCGGATCGCAGCGGTTGGCTTTGTAGTGCGCAATCATGCGTT
>JAIRRE010000151.1 GCA_031256125.1 Burkholderiaceae bacterium | reverse complement strand
ACGTCCACATGCACCTGATCGAGTACCTTGCCGCGCGCGGCCACCAGTGGCAGCACATGCCGGCCTGGCCACGGCAACCATTGAGCGACCAGGCTGCGCGCAAAGGGCCGCCCGTCGATGCGCCAAGCGGCGGCGCGCCCCTGGGCTTGCAGGCGCAGGCGCTGGTTGGTGGGCGGTATGTCGGGGTCGAGCGCGATGATGGTGCCGTCGGTGGGAGCCAGGATGCGCGGCGCGGCCATCTGCGGCGCATGGTCGAGCGCGAACACGCTCTGTTCGGTGCCGGCGATAAACCATTCATCGCGCGCGGCTTCCAGCTCATCGCCAAAGCGCACGTGTTCGCGCATCACGCCCGGCGGCGGGGCAGGCGCGCGGCTAGCGGTGTGGTGGTGCAAAAAGCCCATCACGTCGGCCCACACCGGCGCGGCGCCGCTCACGCCGCTCACGTCCCACATCGGCGCGCCGCCGTCGTTGCCAACCCAGACGCCGACGGTGTAACGCTGCGACCAGCCGATGGCCCAGTTGTCGCGCATATCTTTGCTGGTGCCGGTTTTCACAGCGCTCCAGAAGGGCGTGCGCAGAACGCTATCCAAGCCGAAGGTGAGCGCGCGCGCATTCGGGTCGGACAGGATGTCGCCGACGATGAAAGCCGCGCGCGCATCGAGCGCCTGGTGCAAAGGCGGAACTGAACCGGGCAGGGAATGCACCGCGCCAAAGCGCCCGCCGTTGGCAAGCATGCGGTAGGCATTGGCAAGTTCAAGCAACGGCACGTCGGGGCTGCCCAGCGCCAGGCTGGCGCCGTAATAGTCCCCACTTTGTGGCAATACGATGCCACTGGCGCGCAACTGCTGCGCGAAGGCCTGGGGCGTGACCATGACCAGCGTGCGCACCGCCGGCACGTTGAGCGACGAAGCAAGCGCCGTGCGCACCGAAACGCGCCCCTTGAAGTCGTGGTCGTAGTCCTGCGGGATGTACAGGCCCCCGGCGGTGCTGATCTGCGCGGGCGCATCGTTGAGGAGCGACGCGGCCGTGAGCCGCCGCTCGGCCAGCGCCTCGGCGTACAACAGGGGCTTGAGCGTGGAGCCGGGCTGGCGCGGGGCGAGCACGCCATCGACTTGGCTGGCGCGGCTCAATTGCCCCGAGGAGCCGACCCACGCCAGCACGTCGCCCGTGGCGTTGTCGAGCACGACGACCGCGCCGTCCTCAACATTGCGGCCCCGCAGTTCGCGCAGGTGGCGCGTGAGCGCCTCCTGCGCAAAGCGTTGCAGCGGCGCGCTCAGGGTAGTGCGCAGCACGCCGCCGGGCAGCGCGGCGAGATTCACATGGCCGGCCTGCGCCTCGCGCAGCGCCTGCCGCGCAAAGTGCGGGGCGATGCCGTCGCTAGCGTCAAAGGCGTGGCGTTGCAGCACGGCTGCGGTGAACAAATCCAGCGCCGCGCAGTCGGTGGCAACGTGATCGCCATCGGCTTGGTGCATGGCGCGCAGCACGGCGCAGGCGCGCGCGGCCACGTGCGCGGGGTTGGCGTTGGGCGCACGCACCAGCACGGCGGCGATGGCGGCGTCGCGCATGTCCAGCCCCTGCGGCGCTTTGGCAAACAACGTACGCGAGAGCGCGTCGATGCCGACGATTTCGCCGCGCAGGGGAATCAGGTTCAAATAGGCTTCGAGGATCTGGTCTTTGCGCCAGTGGCGTTCCAGCACGAGCGCGGCGTCGGCTTGTTCGATTTTCTGCACCAGGCTGCGCCCCCCGCGCGCGCGGTGCAAATCGGCTTCGAGCAAGCCGGCCAGTTGCATGGTGATGGTCGATGCCCCGCGCGTGCGGGTGTTCCACAGGTTGCTCCAGGCGGCGGCGGAGACGGCGCGCCAATCGACGCCGCTGTGCTCGTAAAAGCGCTTGTCTTCGCTCAGCACCATCACCTGCCGCAGCGCGGGGGAGATATCGGCCAGCGCGACCCACTGGCCGCGCCGCACGCGCGGGTCGATACGCACGCGCTGCACCAGGGCGCCGTCGCGGTCCACCAGGCTGAGGTCGGACGGGCGGAAGGCGCTGCGCACCTGGTTGAAGCTGGGCATGGCCGCAAGCGCGCAGGGCGCGTGCAGGGCTGCCAGAGCCAGTGCGGCCCCGATGAATGCGCGTTTCATGGCTGGGCGCTTGCCTGCTCCACCGTCATACGCGCATTGGGCGTTTCGCCGAACATTTCCGGCGCGTACATGGCCTCGACGCGGGTCGGCGGCAGGTTGAAATTCCCCGCGTTGTTCAGGCGCACCGTGTATTGCAGTTTCACGATTCCCTTGGGCAGGTATTCGTAGTAGCGGCGGAACGCCTCGAAACTGCGTTCGTCGAAACCGTAGAACCAGTCGCCCGTGCTCTTTTCGCCCTGGGTGGCAATTTCCGAATCGCGGCCCAGGCCGCTGCCCAGAATGGTCGCGCCTGCCGGGATCGGGTCGGTAACGACGGCCCAAGTCATGTCGGCGCTGGCGTTGATTTCCACCGTGATGCGCAACACGTCGCCGCGCGTGTACTTGCCGAGCACGGCCTGTTCGACCGGGGCGATGGTTTTCTTGATCGCGTACCCCGCCGCAAACGGGGCTTTGAGCGGCAGCGCCGCCACCGATTGCAGCGTCAGCCAAGGCTTGCCGCTGCCTTCGTGCGTGACGCGCAGAGTCTCGCGCGCGCCGTTGCCGGGCCAGGGCAAGAATAGGGTGTTGTTGCGGAGATTCTCCGGCGCGGAGGGCGCGCCGGAGAAGGTGCCCTGATGCGCAACGCCTTCGGCATCCGTGGCCTTGATGGGCTGCACCCGGCTCCAATCCACTTGGCCTTTGTCGTTGCCGAACTCAGCGTGCGTAACGCCGCTCACCGGCGCGGATTCAAATTTGCGCGAAAACTCTTGCAGCGCCAGACCGCCCCAGAGGTTGGCCGTGGTGGTGTGCCAGGCGCCGTTTTGCTGGCGGTTGATAAAGCCCCCGACGAGTTTGCCGGCATCGTCCTTCCAGGCCGGGTCGTTCATCACCGCGATCAGCAGGCGCGCGGCGTTCACGTCGCCGTTGGTCATCAGCCACCACCAGGCGTCGTCCTTGTCGGTGCTGAAAATCAGTTTGGTGCCCTGATACGACAGGCGCGCTTTCAGAATGTTGTCAGCTTCGGTGATGCGCTGCGCGCGTTGCGGGGCATCTTTCAGGCGTTGCAGGATTTGCAGCCAGTCGATCACAGCGCTGGTGGGCCACTGGCTGGGTGCGATGGCGATGCTCTCCAACATCCGGGTGTCTGCCTTGCCGTAGCGCGAAAGCGCCTCGATGGCAGCGAGCTTGCGCACGTCCAGGTCTGGCCGTGGCGACCAAAACTTGCGCTCAATGCGCCCCTGCACAAACGCCGTGAGGCCGCGCGCCATCGGCTCCAGCAGGTCATCGGGCAGCGCGTAGGCCGGGTCGAGCTGCGCGGCCTCGTTGGCGGACGCGAGGATGTAGGAGGTCAGGATGTCGCTGCCGCGCTCTGCCTCGCCGTCGCTCGGCGGGAAGTAATTGGCCAGCCCATCTTTGTCCAGATAGGTCGGCATCTGCGCCAGCGTGCTGTGCCACATCGTCAGGTCGCGCAGGCCGATCGACTTGCTGACTTTCTGTTCCAGACAGTCGTAGGGATAGCGGTCGAACCAGTCGCGGATGGCCGGCAGCCCTTCGGCCAGACGCGGTTGCAGCGCCAACCGCAGGCCGCCCTGGCCCGGCAGTGCCCCGGCGGGCGGGGCGGCATTGAGCGTGAACGGGGTATCGAGCTGCACCAGATTGGCCTGCTGCACCGTGAGCGGCACGGCGGGCACGACGCGCTGGCTGAACTTGAGCGCATCGCGCGCCCCGCTATTGCCCGTGGCCGTGTCGTGCGCCTCGATCTCCCAGTGCAGCGCGTTCAGCCGCATGGGGCCGGTCTGCGCGGGCACGGCCGCATCCCAGGCGATTTCGCGCGCGTCGCCGGCGGGAATTTCTACCGTTTGCGGCGCGAGCGCAAGCGGCGGCGCGTACGGCGTGACCCGCACCTTCATGGCCGCCTTGGTGGTGTTGCGCAGCGTGATCTGGGCGCGGAAATGGTCGCCCTCGCGCACCAGCGGCGGCAGGCCGCTGATGATCTGCAAGTCTTGCGTCGTGTTGATGGTGGTCTGGCCGGTGCCAAACAGGCCCGTGCCCTCGTCGGCCACGGCAACGATGCGGAAGGTGGTCAGCGCGTCATTGAGCGGCACGGTCAGGGTGGCACGCCCCTGGGCATCCAGTATCACGCGCGGATTCCATAGCAGCAGGGTATCGAGCAGCTCGCGCGTCGGGCTTTTGCCACCGCCGCCGCCGGCGGGAACGGCCTTGCGGCCATAGTGCCGGCGGCCAATGATTTCCATCTGCGCGGTGGCGGTCGCCACGCCCCAACTGCGCTGTTGCAGCATGGCGTCGAGCAGCTTCCAGCTATCGTTGGGCATCAATTCGAGCAGCGCCTGATCGACGGCGGCCACCGCCACTTCAGCCCCCGCCGCCGGTTTGCCGTCCGGCAGCGTGCCGGTGATGGTGACCTGCGCCTTGCCGCGCACCTGATAAGACGGCTTATCGGTGCTGACCTTGACGGCTATGGTGTGCGCCTGCGCACCGACGCGGATCGCCGCCACGCCCAAGCGGAATGCGGGCTTGCTCAAATCGACCATCGCGGTCGGCGCTGTGTATTCGCGCCCCTCATACCAATAGGCGCGCCACCATGCGCGCGGTGCGCGCCAGCCCCATGTGAAAAAGCTGTACCACGGCGTTTCATAGATGCGCCCGCGCAGCGCCAGCACGCTCACGTAAACATTGGGCGCCCATTCGGGCTTGACTTGCAGGCTGATGTTCGGGTCTTTGCCGCCCAGCTTGACGACGTGCGTTTCCATGATCCCCTCGCGCTCGACGGCGACCAGCGCGGTGGCAAAACGGAACGGCATGCGCACCTGAAAGCGCGCGGTTTCACCGGGCGCGTAGTTTTTCTTTTCGGGCAGCACGTCGATGCGGTCGTGGTTCTCGCCGCCAAACCACAACTCGTCCAGCGTGTTGACATAAACCGTGTTGGCGGCCTGGCTCTGGCGGCCCTGCGCGTCGCGCGCCACGGCGATCAGCTCGATGTTGCCCGGCGTGTTAAGCGTGACATCGCAGGGCAGCAGGCCACGGCTGTCACTCTGGCCGCTGCACACACTGCCCATATTCTTGGTCTCGTTCTTGTTGTCATAGGCGTAAAAGCCGCCCACCATGCGCTTGCGGCTGGTGGTGGTGATGTGCGCGACGGCGCGCACCTCCAGCGGCACGCCGGCCTGGGGCTTGCCGTTCAGATCGAGCGCCAGGGCTTGCAGGTGTACCTTCTGGCCGGTGACGATCCAGTCGCCCGTCTTCAGCCCGGCGATCACCGCCGCTGGCCAAATCGTTTGCGTACTGCGCAGGGTTTGCACCTCGCCGTTGGGGTCGGCGTAGCTGGCTTCCATCACCAGGTCGCGCGGCGCAGTGTCGGCGGGGATAGGCCCGATCGTTACTTTGCCCAGACCGCTTGTGTCCAGCATGAGCGGAAGTTTGTCGGCCACGACGTGTGTGCCTTCGGGCGGCGCGTCGTCGCTCTCATCGCTTTCGTCGTCGTCGCTGATATCGCTTTTGTTGTTGCGCCGGGGTTGGTCGAAGCTGAAGTCGTCGTAATCCGGGAAATTCACCGAATCGGCATACCGCACCAGCGCTGACACTTTCACCGACAGTCTGGCCGCGCCGCCGCCGGCCACGTAATTGATTTGCACCGTTGCGGGCACTTTCGTCACGGCCACCAGCGGCTCTTTGCCCTCGGGGTCGACGCGGCCCGCGAACACGGGCAGGCGGAAATCCTCGACGCGGAACGCCCCGCTCGATTCGCTGCGTTCCGTGCCCACATCGACCTGTTTCAGCGAGGCGCTGCCGTCCGCACCCAAGGCGACGGTGGCCGTGGTGGGGCTGCCCGTCGTGAGCAACGTCACGTCGTACTCGCCCAGCTTGGCGGCGGCGGGAATGGCGAAGGTGTTTTCGGCGCTCAGGCCGCCCGTGCCTGTTTTGTGCCAGGTGAGCGGCTGGCGGAACTGCTGGCCGCTGCCGACGTGGGTAATGAGCAGCGTGTCCGGCGCTTGATCGCGCGAAGGCACAGAAAAACCGTTGCCAGAGGCGGTCAAGTTGCGGATTAGGTGCTTCATCGACACCGTTTCGCCAGCGTGAAACAGGGTGCGGTCGAAGATGGTGTGCACCACGCGGTCAGGGCTGGGATCGTCGCTGGTCGGCTGGCTGAAGCGCCAAGGCTCGATGCCGCGCTTCCAGTCGCTCCAGACGAAGGCCAGGTCCTGCACGCCCTTGGCATCGGTGGCGCGGGCGCTGACGAAATAGCCGGTGTTGGCGTCATCGCTGAGGGCCGCGTCGCGGTTCGTGTTGCAATCGGGCGGCTGCGGCGAAAGACCATCGAACATCACGATGCCGTGGGCATCGGTGCTGCCGCTGGCCAGCACTTTTCCGCGGCAGTCGGACACCTGCACGCGCGCGCCGGTCACCGGCTGACCCTTGTCGAGCGTGGTCACCCAGGCCAGCGCGTTCTCGCGCCCGAGCTTGAAGTGCACCGCCAGATTGGTCACCAGCACGCCGGTGCGCACGTACATGGTGCGCTGCGCGCCATAGCCCTCGTCCAGCAAGGCGCGGCCAAGCTGGGGCGAAGCGATTTCCAGCACGTGATAGCCCGGCGTGAGCGGGATGCCGATCACCTCGAAAGGGCGAGTGTCGCCTTTTTCTTGCGGCGGCAGGTTAAGCATATGCACCCCGCTCTGGCCAGCCAGCAGCGAGACCGTGCGCGATTCCACCGCGTCGGAGTTACGGCCTTTTTCGTGATGGATCGCTGGCGGCAGCGGGTCGTGCACGTCTTGCGCGGCCACGTCGCGCGGCACGTCCGTCTCGTCGTAACGGCGCAACGTGTGCATCCACGCGATGATGTCGGCGTCGCCCCGGGCGCTCAGGTCGGCCACCTGGCCGGGCGTGTAGTCCTGCACGGCCAGCGCCGGCTCCACCCGGCGCACGGTGACCGGCATCGTGGCCACGCCGTCGGGTTCGGCCAGCCGTTCGACGATACCGAAGGGCGCGGCGGCAAACTTGGCCAGCGGCGGCGCTGCGCCGGTGCGGGTGTGCAGCGGGAAACTTTCCGGCACGCCCAGCGTGCGGCCCGAAATGTCCTTGAAATCCTTGGGCAGCTCGATTGTGTAATCGGTTTGCTCGTCAAACGGCGGCGTGAACTGTATTCCGTCAAACTGCGCATCGGGGGCCTTGTCGGCGTCGGCGTCAAAAGTGGGCGCAAGGGTCTTGCCCCCGCCCGTGAGCGTGATTTGCGCGGCCAGCGCGCGCGTCACCGGCGCGTTGAACCGCAACTGCATCGGGCGAATCGGCAGGCAACCCGATTGCGCGTTTTCGCGCTCGCAACTAAAGTCGATGGCAAAGGGCTTGCGCACCTTGAAGTCGTAGCGTTGCTCGACGCTGTTGGCCACGCCCGAAGGCGTGGCCACGCCTCGACCATAGACCAGTTGCACCCCCGCATCGGAAGACAAGGTACGTTTGCATTGCAGGGCGAAGAAGCGCTGCGGCTCCTTCTTGGCGCGGCGCGCCCAGTAAGCGTTCTTGATCAGCGCCGCGCGCGTTGCGCCTTCGACGATCTGCACCGGAATGCGCTCGCCGAGGTCCTCCGCGTTGCACCAAACGTTGGCGCTGACGCTGGCGGGGGTGGCCGGGCTGGTCAATTCGAGCAGGAAGACCTGCTGCTCGTCGATGGCGTCGGCGCCATCATAGGAATCGGGATCAGGATATATGTTGCTCACGGCGGGGCCACCGGTGTTGAACGCATAGCGCGCTGCCGCTTTCAACGCCGCGCCAGCGGGCGACTTGAAGCCACGCACTGGCGTGACGGTGCAGCGCACGCCAGCGGGCAGATCATCGGCAAAATCGAACACCCACTGTTTGTCGTTCAGCCAGCGGCCCGTGCCTTTGCCAGCTTGGGCGTTGTCGCACGTCACCGTCAGCGGAGCGCTCGCCCGCGGATCGCCGAAGTTGACGGCGCTCTGATCGAAGCGCGCCACCACCTGCCGCACTTGGGCCACTTCGCCCTGCGGCGTGACCCCCGTGAGCGTGAGGGCCAGCGCCCGCGAACTGCCCAAAAATGCAAAAAGGGCCAGCAAACTGGCCCAAATGATGGGTATGCGATGCCGGCTCATCGGGAGGTCTCCTGGGTTCTTTGTCTGGCGAAGACGAATTAAATAAGTATAGCTTTTACTCGCTTTCTTATTACAGAGGATGACCTCATTGAAAAGAGTTTAGGCAGCGCTGAACAAGTTTCTTACGCGCTCGACATTCTTGGCTTGGGACGTTTCGCGTTTTGTTGCAAATGCGCACAATACCCTTGAATATTGCTGCGCTTTGCGCCTCGCATCCCATCCCATCCCAAATTCAGGCGCACCAACTGGCGCAGACCTATTCGGCGCTGCCTTCTCCGATCTGCGTTTCCATCCACTGCGCAAAATCCTCTTCCGCCGTCATCGGCAGCGCGACGATAGCGGGCAGTTCATACGGGTGCGCGGCGCGCAGAGCCGCTTGCAGCGCGGGCCGCGCCGCTTCGGTGGTTTTGAACAGCACCCGCCATTCCAGTTCGCAGTGCAGCGCGCCGTTCCAGCGGTAAACGCTGTCGATGGGGTTGATTTGCGCGCACGCGGCCAAGCGCTGCTCGACCATCGCGCGTGCCAGGCAGCGCGCATCCTCGTCGGTGGCGACGGTGGTGAGCACCAGACACAGCGGTGTGCTCATGGCGCGCGGCCTTTTATTTAACGCCCATTTGATCGAGCGCCGCCGCGAGTTGGCTGACGGCGCGATCGACGTTGGCCCATTTGTCCAGGCCGAACAGCCCCAAGCGGAAGGTGCGGAAGTCAGCCGGTTCGTCGCACATCAGCGGCACGCCGCTGGCGGTTTGCAGCCCGGCGGCGGCAAACGCCTTGCCGCTCTGGATGTCCGGGTCGGTGGTGTAGCTCACGACCACGCCCGCGGCCTGGTAGCCTTCGGCGGCGACGCTGGGCAAGCCCCGGCTTTCCAGCAGCGCGCGCACCTTGCGCCCCAGTTCGATCTGCTGCGCGCACACGGCGTCGAACCCGCGCGCCTTAGTCTCTTGCATGGTGTCGCGCAGCACCACCAGCGAGGTGGTGGGCATGGTGGCGTGGTAGGCGTGGCCGCCGTTTTCGTAAGTCTGCATGATGCCCTGCCAGCGCTTGAGGTCGGCGGCAAAGCTGCTGCTCGTGGTGTCTTTGAGCGCCGACAAACCCCGCTCCGAAAAGCACACCAGCGCGCCACAGGGCGGGCTGCTCCAGCACTTTTGCGGCGCGGTGATGAGCACGTCCGCTCCTGCTTTGCGCATGTCCACCCATTGCGCGCCGCTGGCCACGCAATCGAGCACAAAGATGCCGCCGACCGCGTGCACGGCGGCGGCAACGCGCTGCATGTAGTCGTCGGGCAGCACGATGCCGCTGGCGGTTTCCACGTGCGGCGCGAACACCACGGCAGGCTTGGCGCGGGCAATGGCTGCTTCGACCTCGGCAATCGGCGCGGGCGTCCACGGCGCTTGCGGTCCGTCGCCGGTGCGCCGCGCCTTGAGTACGGTGATGCGCTCAGGCGCCGTCAGGCGGCCCTGTTCCAGAATCTGACTCCAGCGGTAGCTGAAAAAGCCGTTGCGCAGTACCAGCACATCGCGCTCGCCGGCGAACTGCCGCGCCACCGCCTCCATGCCGAACGACCCGCTGCCGGGCACGAGGGCCGTAGCGTGCGCGCCATAGACTTCTTTGAGCATGGCCGAGATGTCGCGCATCACGCCCTGAAAGCGCCGCGACATGTGGTTGAGCGCGCGGTCGGTATAGACCACAGAAAATTCCAGCAAACCCTCGGGATCGACGTTGGGCAGCAGACCGGGCATGGGATATCTCCAAGCGAAAATGGAATGTTCAATTATCGGGTGTGGCTTACCGACCCCTGTAACTCTCAGCTTGTTATTGATTTCCAGATGTCTCCACTTCCTCCCTCCTCCATTCACAGTGCCGACTATCTGGTAATCGGCGCGGGCATTGCCGGCGCGTCCGCCGCCTATTGGCTCGCGCCGCATGGCCATGTCGTCGTGCTGGAGCGCGAAAGCCAACCCGGCTATCACTCGACCGGGCGCTCCGCTGCCCTGTTCGTGGCCAGTTACGGCACGCCGCAGGTGCGCGCTCTCACGCGCGCCAGCCAGGCTTTTTTCGACCGTCCGCCTGCCGGATTCGCCGGGCAGCCGCTGCTCACGCCGCGCGGCACCCTGACGGTCGCCGCGCCGGGGCAAGAAGCTGCGCTCGATGACTACCAGCGCATGTTGCAGGCCGACGCCACGCCAGCCTCGCGTTTGACCGGCGAGCAGGCGCGCGCGCTGGTGCCCGTACTGCGCCCGGAACGTGTGGTCGGTGCTATCCATGAACCCGAACCGGCGGATATGGATGTGCACGCCATTCACCAAGGCTATCTGCGTGGCCTGCGGGGCACAGGCGGCAAGCTGGTCTGCGATGCCGAGGTCCAGGTCATCGAGCGGGCCAGCGGCGCGGTGAACGGCGATTGGCGTGTGTGCGCGGGCGGACAGTGGTATCAGGCCCCCGTCGTGCTCAACGCGGCGGGCGCGTGGGCCGACCAGGTTGCGCGGCTGGCCGCTGTGCCGCCGCTGGGTTTGCAAGCGCGCCGCCGCTCGGCTTTTACCTTCGCGCCGCCGCAGGACTTGGCCGCCGCCATCGCCGACTGGCCGATGGTCGGCAGCGTCACCGAGGATTGGTACTTCAAACCCGAAGCCGGAATGTTGCTGGCATCGCCCGCCAATGCCGACCCGGTCGCGCCGCAAGACGTGCAGCCCGAAGCGCTGGACATCGCACTGGCCATTGACCGCATCGAGC
>JAIRRE010000143.1 GCA_031256125.1 Burkholderiaceae bacterium | reverse complement strand
CTGGGTACCATCATTGCCCTGATACTGTACCGGGAGTTTCGCGGCAAGGGACTGCTCATGGCGGTGCTGATCTCGCCGATGATCGTGCCCATTGTCGTGGTGGGTGTGGCGATGTACCTGTTCTTTGCGCCGCTGGGGCTGGTCAACACCTATACCGGGTTGATCCTGTCCCATGCCTCGCTGGGCGTGCCGTTCGTGGTGACGACCGTACTGGCCACGCTGCAAGGGTTCAACCAAAACCTGGTGCGCGCCAGCCTGTCGCTGGGCGCCAATCCAATCACGACTTTTTTCCGCGTCACCCTGCCGGTAATCGCCCCAGGCGTGATTTCGGGCGCGCTGTTCGCCTTTGCCACGTCGTTCGACGAAGTGGTGGTAACGCTGTTTCTAGCCGGTGCCGATCAAGTGACCTTGCCGCGCCAGATGTTCAATGGCATCCGGGAAAACATCTCGCCCACCATTGCCGCGCTGGCGACGATTTTGATTATCTTTTCCACCGGCTTGTTACTCACTTTTGAGTGGTTGCGCGGACGGGCAGCCGCCAAGGCGGTGGCGGTCTGAGCGCTTAAAGGCCGATATTCGGCGGTGTTGTACTTCGGATTGGAGACCGCTCGCTTATACCGAGTGCTTCAGCCGCACTAACAGCCGCGCTGATAGTTGAGGAACGGCGCGATGGGGTTAGCTGCCCCTATTGCGCCGAGTTCAGCGAGGGCGGTTGTCAGATTCCGGATGCCAACATCATCAGCTCCGACGGCCATCCGGAAAATTGGGATACGACCAATGAGTGCGCGCTCAACACCCAGCAGACTATGAACCAGCCCGCCGAGCAGTCCTACCAGCAGTTCGAGCAAACCAAGCAAGCACAATTGGCATACAACTTGGCATTCGTGCAAAACCAGGAATTGGACAGGCAGCAGAGCATGAACGGGCCGTCGATGCGGCTGTAAAACAATCGGGATTGATTCACCGAAAGCAATCGCGCAACAAACCAAGACTGAACTTGCAGGCGTAAGCGGTTTAACTATTAGACAGAGACAGACCGAATGGCCAAAAAATTAAGTATATTGCAGTTGGAAATTCGATCATCACAACCTGGAGACTCCGATGAGCAACTTCGCCGACTTTTACCGCCGTTCCATTGAGGATCGGGATGCCTTCTGGGCCGAGCAGGCCCGCCTGGTTGAGTGGCAGACGCCGCCCCAGACCATCTGCAACTATGACAAACCGCCGTTTGCCAAGTGGTTCGCGGGCGGCACCACCAACCTGTGTCACAACGCCGTTGACCGGCACCTGAAAGAGCGCGCTGATCAGCCGGCGCTGATTTGGGTTTCGACCGAAACAGAGCAGGAAAAGATCTACACCTACCGCGATCTGCACGCCGAGGTGCAGCGCATGGCTGCGGCGTTGAAGGCGCTGGGCGTGGGCAAGGGCGACCGCGTGCTGATCTATATGCCGATGATCCCCGAAGCCTGCTTTGCCATGCTGGCTTGCGTGCGCATCGGCGCGCTGCATTCGGTGGTGTTCGGCGGCTTTGCGTCCGGATCGCTCGCGACCCGCATCGACGATGCCGAACCGACCGTTATCGTCAGTGCCGACGCCGGTTCGCGCGGCGGCAAGCCGGTGCCCTACAAGCACCTGCTCGACGAAGCCATCGTCTTGGCAAAGCACAAACCAAAGGCGGTGCTGCTGGTCGATCGCGGACTGGCACCGATGAATTTGGTCGAAGGGCGCGATCAGATCTGGGGCCAGTTGCGCCAGCAGTACCTCGATGCCCAGATACCCTGCGAGTGGGTGGACGCCACGCACCCGAGCTATACCCTGTACACCAGCGGCACCACCGGCAAACCCAAGGGCGTGCAGCGCGATACCGGCGGCTATCTGGTGGCGCTGGCGGCGTCGATGAAATACATCTATGGCTGCCAGCCGGGCGATACTTTTTTTTGCGCCAGCGACGTGGGTTGGGTGGTGGGGCACAGCTACATCATCTACGCCCCGTTGATCGGCGGCTCATCCACCATCATGTACGAAGGCACGCCGATTCGTCCTGACGGCGGCATTTGGTGGCGGCTGGTCGAGAAATACAAGGTCAGCGTGATGTTCACGGCGCCCACGGCGATCCGCGTACTCAAGAAGCAGGATCCGGCCTATCTGAGCCAGTACGACCTGTCCAGCTTGCGCACGCTGTTCCTGGCCGGCGAGCCGCTGGACGAGCCGACGGCGCAGTGGATCAGCGGCGGACTGAAGGGCAAACCGGTCATCGACAACTATTGGCAAACCGAAACCGGCTGGCCGATTTTGACCATCTGCAACGGGGTGGAGCGGCAGCCATCCAAATTCGGTTCTCCCGGCAAGGCGGTGTACGGTTACAACGTCAAGTTGCTGGACGACCAGACCGGTGCCGAACTAACCGGAGCCAACCAGAAAGGGGTGGTGGCCATCGAAGGCCCGCTGCCACCGGGCTGTTTGCAAACCGTCTGGCGCGACGATGCGCGCTTTCTCAATACCTACTGGTCCAGCGTGCCCAACCGGATGGTGTACAGCACCTTCGACTGGGGTATCCGTGACGAGGAGGGCTACTACTTTATCCTGGGCCGTACCGACGACGTCATCAACGTGGCCGGCCACCGCTTGGGTACGCGCGAGATTGAGGAGGCGATTTCCGGACACCCGAACATTGCCGAAGTGGCGGTGGTGGGCGTGGCCGATTCGCTCAAGGGGCAGGTGGCGATGGCGTTTGCCGTGCTCAAGGACGCCAGTGTTCTGGGCGACGAACAGGCGCTGCTCAAGCTCGAAGGCGAGGTTATGAAAGTTGTTGACAACTCCCTCGGCGCGGTGGCGCGGCCCGCGCGGGTGCGCTTCGTTAACCAGTTGCCCAAGACTCGTTCGGGCAAACTGCTGCGCCGCGCCATGCAAGCGGTCAGCGAAGGGCGCGACCCCGGCGATCTGACCACGATGGAAGACCCAGCCGCGCTGCAAGCAATCAAGGATATGTTCCAGAACTGAAGATTGGGTTACTTCGCAGCGGCCCGTTTGCGCCAGCAGCGGGCCGTTTTGTTTGGGCGGCTGGTCTTGCTAGATAGTGTCGTCACAAAACACCCAGTCAAATAGCCAAACATCGAATCTGTGCCGCCGCCAAGAATGATTCCGCCCTCTTGGCACACCGCGTGGCTATGCTTCTCCAGCGCTTGAGATGCTGAGCAATGATGGCATCGCTGTCATAACCACGGTCTGCCAATAGATACTGGGCCTTCATGCCATCGATCAGTGTCCCTGCATGTGTGCAATCTGCACGGGTGACCACTGTAACAATTACTCTGAGCGGCATACCATGGGTTCAAGTAAAGCCCAGGTGTGATCGTCGATGTCGTGGCGGAGATCGGCAGGTAGTTCTTTACTGGCACTATTGTTGAGTGAATTCATGGGTCAGACATCGTACAGTTCGCTTGATTTGTCAAGCTCATGACGGCGCTATCTAGCAGCAGTTCATTGAGTTTCATCAGGATTTGCTCTTTGAAAACATCCACGTCTTTCACGGCAAGCTGTTCAACTGGCCGATCTGGTTCAACGTAACCCCGCTTCTCGCTATGCCTTGCTTGGCACTATGGAGTTCTTCGCCCAGGAACATCGGTGCAATAGGAACTGGCGTAATACGCACATAAGGAATGTGGGGGAATAATATATAACCTTTGTGCAGTCGTTTTCCCTTAACCCTTGTGTGCAGCCGGCTGTCGGTTGCTGCTTGTTGAATTGTTGACCTCTGCCGCCGGTGCGTGGGCCGAGGTGATCGCAGGAGACTCAGGAGAAATCAAATGGCATTCAATATCACTGTCACCAACAAGGCTACCCACCACACAACCACAACGGCGGGTTCGGAACTTTCCTTATCGGGGCTGTCGATCGTGCAGTTGCAGATGCCGCACAGCCAGATTAAAGGTTTGGCGCGTCATGGCCACGATTTGGTGATTACCACTGCCAATGGTCAGGTTATCACCGTGCATGGATTTTTCACTGATGGCACCGCTGCCGGTCATAGCGATCTGGTGGTTCAAGATCATGGCGGGCTATGGCTGGGCGATTTGAGCACTATGGACGCGCTGCCGGATACCAGCGTCGATCCGGCGGCGGGCGGGGTGTTTTCGTCGATCGACACGACGGCTCCGCTATTCAGTAATGCCGCACCCGTCGCCGATACCGGTAACACCCCCGCCGCGGATGCCGCCAATGCCGCCGCTGCCGATACCAGCAACGCTGCCAGTAACGTTGCCGCTGCAGGGAGCGGGGGCAATCTCAACTGGCTGCCGGTTGCCGTGGCGCTGGGCAGTTTTTCCACGGCGTTTGACTCGAGCAAAAGCTCCTCGAACAGCGGGTTTCCGGTAGGGCCAACCGTCACGCAAAACACCAGCGGAACGCTAACCGTTTCCGGTCAAGTGCACCCGGGCGATACGGTCACCGTTACCTATCCAGATAGCAGCACCAGTACCGGTACCGCCGACGCCAACGGCTACTACGCGGTCACTTCGCAGGGCGTGCAAACCACCGGTAATGTTTCGATGGCCGATAACAGCAGCGCCCCCATCGGGCAGCGCTGGACCGACGCCACGCCGCCGCAAGCGCCGGGCGTGAGCACCGTCACGGCCAATGCCGACGGCACCGTTACCGTGTCGGGCAAGGCCGAGGCGGGCAGTACCGTGACTGTAACTTTTGCCGACAGCAGCACGGCCACGGGCACAACCGATCCGACGACCGGCAACTACAGCGTGAAAAGCAGCAAGCCTGAAACGGCCAGTGGTTCGGTCCATGTCACGGCCACCGATGCGGCAGGCAACCACAGCGCCGCCACCACCGTTGCGCAGGTTACCGAGAGCAGCGCCGCTAATAACAACGGCACCTTGACGGTAACGGGTACCGCTGCGCCAGGCAGCGCCATTACCGTCACCTACGCTGACGGCAACAGCGCCACGGGCACAGCTGATTCGACGACCGGCAACTACAGCGTGCAGAGCAAAGGGGCCGAGAGCGGCGCGGTAACGGTGCAAGCGGCCAACACGCCGCCGCAAGCGCCGCAGGTCAACGCCATTGCAGCCCATGCCGACGGCACCGTGACCGTATCGGGCACGGCTAAGGCCAGCAGCGCTGTGATCGTCACCTTCGCCGACGGCAGCCAGGCCACCGGCACGGCCGACAGCAGCGGCCATTACAGCATCCAGAGCAGCATTCCCGAAACCAGCGGCGGCGCGGTCAGTGTCACGGCCACCGACGCGCTGGGCAACGTCAGTACATCCGCCGCCGCCATACCGGCGGTGACGCAAAGCAGCACCGTCAATACCGATGGCACGATGACCGTATCGGGCGCCGCCGCGCCGGATAGCACCGTTGCCGTGACCTACGCCGATGGCAGTTCGGCCACCGGCACGGCCGACGCCAGCGGGCATTACAGCGTACAAAGCAGCACCCACGAAAGCGGCGCGGTAACCGTGACGGCCACTATTCTGGAGCCGCAAGCGCCGACGATCAGCAGCGCCACGGCCAACAGTGCGGGCATCGTGACCGTCACCGGCACAGCCACGGCGGGCGACACCGTCACGGTGTCTTTCCCCGATGGCACTTCGGCCACCGGGACCGCTGATGGCACCGGGCACTACAGCATCCTCAGCGCCGCCGCCGTGCAGGCCAGTGGCGAGGTCACAGCGATAGACAGCAATGCCAGCAGCAGTAGTAGCCCCA
>JAIRRE010000104.1 GCA_031256125.1 Burkholderiaceae bacterium | reverse complement strand
GCGAGCGCATTCCCGCCGTCGGTCTGGGCACCGCCTCGGTGTTCAACGGCGACGATGCGGCGACGCGCGGCAAAGCCGATGCCGTGGTGCAGGCGCTGCTCAAAAGCGGCGGGCGGCTGATCGACACGGCATCCGTCTATGGCGATGCGGAAAGCGTGCTGGGCGCGGTCACGGCAGCCGCCGGTTTGCGCGACAAACTCTTTATCGCCACCAAGCTCGAATCGCCCGACCCGCAAGAATTGAAGCGCTCACTAACCCGGCTGAAAACCGCCCGCGTCGATCTGCTGCAACTGCACAATGTTTCGGACCAACAGCAGTCGCTCCAGCAATTTAGAGATTGGAAGCAGCAGGGCCTGTGCTGCTATATCGGCATCACTTCCACCTTCCGTGGCGACTATCCCGCGATCGAGGCCGTGCTGAAACGGGAGAAACCCGATTTCGTCCAGATCGACTATTCCATCGACAACCGCGAAGCCGAAAAAACCATCCTGCCACTGGCCGCCGAAGTCGGCGCGAGCGTGCTGACCGCCTTGCCTTACGGCAGGGGTCGGTTATTCCGCGCCGTGCATGGTAAGGCGTTGCCCGACTGGGCGCGGGAATTCGCCAATTCCTGGGGCCAATTTTTCCTGAAATACCTACTCGGCGACCCGCGTGTCACGGCGGTGATTCCGGGAACCAACGATGCAGGCCACATGGCTGACAACGCCGGGGCGATGCGCGGTTCATTGCCCAATGTCGCCCAACGCCGTCGAATGGTTGATTTTATTGAGACGCTGTGACGGTGCGCCTATGACCTACTTATTGATAAAACCGATGGCCTGAATTTCAGGCATAGTTGATCGACAGGATTACGCCCGGCGGGGCGGCTTCATAAGGCTCCCTCAAAGCCCCCCGTAAACCAGTGTCCGCAACTGCCGCCGCAGCGGATATGCCGAGGACGGGATCACTTGCGTGAGCAGCAGGAGGATCATTTCCTCGCGCGGATCGACCACGAAGAAGGTGCTGGCCGCGCCGCCCCAGAAAAAATCGCCGGCGCTGCCCAGCGTCAGCGTTTGTGCCGGAGTCAGTGTGGTGGCAAAGCCTAGCCCGAAGCCGACGCCGTTGTACGCCGCTTCGCTGAACATCGAGCGCGACAGTTGCGGCAAGTCCGCGCCGCCGGGCAGATGGTTGGCCGTCATCAGCTCCAGTGTCTTGCGGCCCAGGATGCGCACGCCGTCGAGTTCGCCGCCGCCGAGCAACATGCGGGCAAAGCGCATGTAATCGGCTGCCGTTGATACCAGCCCGCCGCCGCCGGAAAAGAAGCTGGGCGGTTTGAGGTAACTGCTGGTGCGCGGATCGTCCTGTAGCGTCAGTTTGCTGTCCGCCGCCACGGCGCTGCCCAATTGACCAACGGCATAGCAGGCGGCCAAGCGCTGCGCCTTTTCAACCGGCACGTGGAATCCGGTGTCGGTCATGCCCAGCGGCTTGAGAATCCGCTCCTGCAGGAAGGTGTCAAAAGGCAGGCCGCTGATCTTGCCGACCAGATAGCCCAGCACGTCGGTTGAAACGGAATAGTTCCACGCTTCGCCCGGCGAAAAATCCAGTGGCAGATCGGCCAGCGCCGCGATCATGTCGTCGAGCGTTCCCGCAAGCTCGACCGCGCCCAACTTGAGTTTGCGGTACGCGGCATCGACCGGCGTCTGGCCCTGAAAGCCGTAAGTCAGGCCGGAGGTATGGCGCAGCAGATCGACGATCTGCATGGGCCGGGTGCACGCGCGCGTCTTGAAAGAACCCAGTTCACCACCGGCGTACACCCGCAGATCGGCCCACGCCGGAATGTATTGGGCAACCGGATCATCGAGCGCGATTCGCCCCTCCTCGAACAACATCATCAGCGCCACCGAGGTGATGGGCTTGCTCATCGAGTAGATGCGGAAAATCGTGTCTTCAGCCATCGGCGCACCGCGCTCGCGGTCGGCCATGCCCTGTAGCGAATTGAGCACCAGCTCGCCTTGCCGCCACACCTGCACCAGCGAGCCGGTCAGCCTGCCGGGGCTAACGTATTCGTCGGCGAAGAAACGGTCAATGCGCGCCAGGCGCGTGCGCAACGCATGGGTATCGTGGAAGGGTGGGAGTGGGGACTGTGTCATGGGGTGTCTCCTGCTTAAAGCCTATGAATGGGATGTTCATTTTCCACCGTCCAGCGCGCTTGCGAATGGCATGACAGGTACATGCCGTACGGGTGTCCGAAGATGACGAGGTTACGTGTCGTCTCGGCCACAGCATCCGTCTATCTTGCCCACATTCAATAGTTCGCCGCTTGGCGGTACTTTGGATTGCTTTGCTTTTCACAAAAACTACGACGCGCTGTGAGGGCCGCGCGCCAACACTGGTGGCCTGCATGGTGCGTTGCTTCAAGGCTCGGCGGGGGCCGGATTCCGCGGCCTGGGGCGCTGCACCAGGGTTACCTCCAACGTCAGCAGTTGTGTTTGCCGTTGCACATCAAAGCGCACTCCCTGGCCGGGCGGCAGTTCGGCGATGCGCGCGAGCAAATCCGGCACCCCGCGCACCGGGCGGCCCGCGATTCGCACGATTACGTCGCCGGGCCGTATGCCCGCTTGCGCCGCCGGGGCGCCGTTGAGCACGCCGGTGACGATGACGCCCTGATTCATATCCGCGGGCAGATTGAACGCCTGCACCAGTTCCGGCGTCAGTTCCGTCGATTCCACGCCGATCCAGCCGCGCACCACCCGGCCCTGGGCGATGATGCTCTGGAGCACCTGCCGCGCGGTGGAAACCGGAATAGCAAAGCCTATGCCCATGCTGCCGCCGGAGCGCGAATAAATCGCGGTGTTGATGCCGATCAGGTCGCCGTTGGTATCGACCAGCGCGCCGCCGGAGTTGCCCGGGTTGATGGCCGCGTCGGTCTGGATGAAATTCTCGAACGTGTTGATGCCCAGTTGATTGCGCCCCAGCGCGCTGACGATGCCTGTGGTCACTGTTTGCCCAACGCCGAACGGGTTGCCGATGGCCAATACCCGGTCGCCCACCAGCAACTGGCTGGAGTCACCCAGCGTCATCACCGGCAAATCGGGCAGGTCGATTTTGAGCACCGCCAGATCGGAATCGGGGTCGGCGCCGATCATCCGCGCGCTGGCGCGGCGGCCATCGGCCAACACGACCTGTATCGCATCGGCGTTTTGCACCACATGGTTGTTGGTCAATATGTAGCCATCGGCGCGCACAATCACGCCCGACCCCAACCCCGATTGCGTCCGCCCGCCCTGGCCGAAAAAGAACTGGAACCACGCATCATCGCCCCGCGGGCGGCGTGGCGCGGTGCTGGTGTCGATGCTGACCACCGCCGGCGCAGCCTTGCGCACCGCAGCGTTGAAACTGCCCGGATGCGCCTGGGCAGGCGACGCCGGAACGCCCTGCGACGCGGGCGGCGCGACCATGATCGGCGCCACCGCGGTGTCAGGCGCCGCGCTGCGCCCCAGCCACGCGGGCCGCAAAGTCAGCACGACGAAATACATCGCCAGCAATACCGTGACGGTCTGGGCAAACAACAACCAAAGGCGTTTCATGAAAGAGGTGTGATCTTCGCAAAGCAGGAACAAAATTTTAGGCGGCGCGTCCGGCCAATGCGCGCGCCAACCATCGCCCGGATTGCACGCACAATCCACGCATGACCTCATCTTCCTCTCATTCTGGCGTGGAACGCGCGCGGCTCACGGCGGCGTTCGATGCGCTGTTGCAACCGGAGCGTTTCCATGACTACGGCCCCAACGGCTTGCAGGTCGAGGGCCAGGCGCGCATCGTCAAACTGGTCAGCGGCGTCACCGCCTGCGGGGCGCTGATCGACGCGGCCATAGCCGCCGGCGCGCACGCCATCCTGGTCCACCACGGCCTGTTCTGGCGCGGGCAAAGCGGCACCATCACAAGTTGGATGAAGCAGCGCCTGGCGCGCCTGCTGGCGCACGACATCAACCTCTACGCCTATCACCTGCCGCTCGATGCCCATCCGCAAGTCGGCAACAACGCGCAACTGGCGCGCCGGCTGGGCCTGACCGTTGACGGAAATTTCGGCGAATATGACCTGGGCTGCATCGGCGGGCGTGATGATGGCGGTGCATTCGCCAACGCCGATGATCTGGCGCAGCTCCTGGGTCAAACGCTGGGCCGCGCGCCGCTGGTGGTACGCGGCGCGCCTGGGCCGATTGGCCGCATCGCCTGGTGCAGCGGTGGCGCGCAAGACTGGTTCGAGGCCGCCATCGGCGCGGGCGCGCAGGCGTTCATCACCGGCGAAATTTCCGAGCCGCAGGCGCATCTGGCGCGCGAATGCGGCGTCACCTTTTACGCCTGTGGCCACCACGCGACCGAGCGTTACGGCGCCCCCGCCTTGGGCGCGCAGATCGCCTCGGAACTGGGCCTGGAGCACCAGTTCATCGACATCGAAAACCCGGCATGACGGCAAATCCTAAGGCAACGCTGAATAAGTCTGCGCGAGTTGGCGCGCCTGGATTTGGGATGGGCTGCCAGGCGCAAAGC
>JAIRRE010000360.1 GCA_031256125.1 Burkholderiaceae bacterium | reverse complement strand
TCCTGCATCCCGTCGAACTGGCGCACCACGATTTCCAGTTGCGTCGCCACGGCCCATTCCGCGTTGTAGAGACGCTCGCGTATCCATTGCCGCGCGGCGGCATTGAACTCCGGGTCTTGCAGCAGCAGCAGGTGCGCATCCAGCAACGCCGCCAACTCCCTCGGTGCGTCGGGCGGCACCTCGCGTTGCAGGTACTGCAACTCGCGCGCAGCGGCGACACTGGCACGCGCCAAACGTTCGAGTTCCGCACCAACCTGATCGGGCGCGATAAAGTCATGCACCACTCCCACCCGGCTGGACACAAACAGCACCGCACGCCCAATAGCGATGCCGCCGGAAACGGCGAAACCGCGCAGACAGAAATTGCGGCTGATGCTGGCACTGTCCGCCACGGCTACTCACCCTCCCCGAACTTGTCGGCAATCAGCGCCAGCAGCGCGGTCATCGCCTCCTGCTCCTGCGGACCGCTGGTTTCCAGCGTAACGACACTGCCCATGCCAGCCGCCAGCATCATCACCCCCATGATGCTTTTACCGTTGACGCGCCGCTCGCCCTTGCTTATCCAGACCTCGCATGGAAAGTGCCCCGCCAGCTTGGTGAACTTGGCCGAGGCGCGCGCGTGCAAGCCCAGTTTGTTGCCGATGGTGGCGTTGCGTTCAATCATCGGACACCATTTTCCAAGACCGCTCGGGTTGGCTGGGCGGGAGGTTGCAAATTTTGCGGCTGGACCGCCACAGCAACCGGTACCGGCATGACGATGCCTTGGGTGCCGCCCGCGAGCGCGAGGGCGGCTTGCTCGGCCAGCGGCTCGCGCCGATACGTCAGCGCGCGCAACAGCATCGGCAGATTCGCGCCCGCGACCAGCAACGTGCGTCGACCATCGACCAGCCGCAGCGCCACATTGGAGGGCGTGGCGCCAAACACATCGGTCAACACCAGCGTACTGGGACGGTTCAACCGCGCCAGCGCCAGCCGAGCCACCGCCAGAGTCTTATCGGGTGGCGCATCGGGGTGTACATCCACCGCCGCAATTTCCGCCGCCGCATCGGGAAACACATGCAGCGCGCATCGTCGCAGCGCATGCGCCAGCGGAGCATGGGCAATGATGAGCACGGCATTAGTCATATTAGTCCAGATTATCCGGGAGGTTGGGCATGGCGCACTGAACCAGTCCCTTCCCGCCCCGGCCCCATCTAAAATGCCCTGCCTCTGGCATCTCTTGGCCGCCGTAGTTCAATGGATAGAACGAGCGCCTCCTAAGCGCTAGATGCGGGTTCGATTCCCGCCGGGGGTACCAAATTGACGTTCCATACCGTTCCAAAACAACCCACAAACCCGCATGTTGCAAGGCATAGCGGGTTTTTTGTTGTCCCAATACGTTCCATTGTGTACCATCACATACCGTCATTTTTACGGTATTTCTGACAGTATCTGACGGTGTTCGCCGGGCAGGTACCGTCAACACGCGGGAAGTCATGACGCTAACTAATACGGTAGTTCGAAACTTCAAGCATTCGGGCAAACCATCCGGTGACAAGCATTTCGACGGCGGCGGGCTGTTCCTATTGGTAAAGGCTTCGGGCAAGTATTGGCGCATGGACTACCGCTACGCGGGTATAAGCGCAAGACCTTGGCGCTGGGCGTGTATTCCGCCGTGACGCTGGCGCAAGCCCGAAAGAAGCGCGATGCTGCCCGCGAACTGCTGGCGTCCGACGTTGATCCCGGCGCGGCCAAACAGGCGGCCAAGCGCGCCGGGGTAGAAGCTGCGGCCAATACCTTTGAGATGATAAAGTGTTCCGCTACGGTATTCAGACTGGCCGGTGTGAGCGTAGCCCGGCGGGTGATCTAAAGGACGCGCTCAAGCCCGTGATAGTCAAACACATGGCGGCGGTATTGGAGCCGGCAAAAGCAGGGGAATTGCTGCGCGCCATTGATGGGTACGACGGACAGCCCGCCACCACTGCGGCGCTGAAGCTATCGGCGCTGTTTTTCCAGCGACCGGGCAACATCCGGGAAATGGAATGGGCATGGGTGGACTTGGATCAAGCCATGATTACTATCCCGTCAATGGATATGAAGCGGCGCAAACAAGAAAAGATCAACGGGCGACCGCATTTCGTACCGCTGGCACCGCAAGCCGTGGCAATCCTGCGCGATATACAGCCACTCACCGGGCACGGGTGTTACGTGTTCCCCAGCTTGCGCACGGGTGAACAACCCATGTCGGAAAACACCGTTAACGCAGCCCTACGGCGGCTGGGATATTCCAGCGACGAAATGACGGGGCACGGCTTCCGGGCGATGGCGCGCACTCTCATCATCGAACGGATGCCCGGCATATCTACGGACGTTATAGAGGCACAGCTAGCGCATGGAAAATCCGGCCCGCTTGGCATGGCCTACGACCGCGCCGAATTCATGGAACAACGCCGGGAAATAATGGCGCAGTGGGCCAACCACCTTGACCGGCTGCGCCTTGGACTGCGGGTTATCACGGCGGCCAAGCAAGCGGCATAGCGAGATTTGCCACACCATTACACGACATCACGCCCACCGCCCGCGTGGGGCGGCTCAGAGTAGCTTATTGAGTGCCACTATCACGCCTACGGCGACTACCAGCATGGAGCCGAGCTTGACGGTCATGCGCAATTCCAACTCACGCATATCAGCTTTCAACTCTGCTTTCAACTCGCGCAGATCGGCCTTGGTTGCCAGGTCAGCGCTTTCGGTCGAATCGCGCACGGCGGAGGCGAACGCTTCGGCTTGCGGCATGGATACGCCAGCCGCTTGTAGCGTCTTGACAAATTTGAGCGTATCGAAGGTTACGGCAGCCATGCCCGGCAGTGTAGCAAAAACCTACCCCGCACCGTGCTACACTGCGCGCAAGCCGAAAGGCCCGGTGTTGAACACACCATTGGTATAGCGGTTACAACTCCTACCGAAAAGCGGGGTTTTGTCACGTCCAGATTTCGGGGTTGGTGCGCCTGCATCGCCCCCTCACCACGGTTTGGGCGGGATGGGGCCGTGACCTACACGGCCCAACGGTCGACTCCGAGGACCCTGATTTTGGGAATCTCGTCGCCCATCGGCCATAGCCTCGCATACGTCGTCAAAAATCAGGCCGCTGGCGGTTCTCCACTTGCCTTGAACAGCGCCGCGACTTTGCGCCGGGGCTTGATGTTGGACGACAGGCCCGCACGCGTAGATCGGGGCGCGCGTTGCTGCTCCCACGCGGGCAGTTCGGTTACCTGTTCGGGCGGCTCGTAGGGACGGTCGAAAAACGGATCGACAGGCCGCGCGGCCTCAGGTATGGCGCGGCGCACGGTATAGCTTGGCGCGCGGCCGCGCCGCTCATCTTCGTCGCGGCCATCGCGGTCGTCGCGCGACCAATGCCGGTGCCCGTCGTTGAAGCGCCCCTGGCGGCGGATGTCTGGACGTTCCTGCTCGTAAGTCAGCGGTTCAGGTTCGATTTTTTTACCCAGCAGTTTTTCGAGATCGGCCACCAGGCGCTGGTCGCCGTGCGTGACCAGCGTCACCGCTAGTCCTGACGCCCCCGCGCGCCCGGTGCGACCAATCCGGTGTATGTAGTCTTCGGGATTGAAGGGCACATCGTAGTTAAATACCGCCGGTACGTCCTTGATGTCCAGCCCGCGCGCGGCTACGTCGGTTGCCACCAGCAGATTGACCTCGCCGCGCTTGAAGGCATCGAGCGACTTCAGGCGCTCGTCCTGGCTTTTGTCACCGTGCAGGGCGGTGGTTTTCAAGCCATCTTTTTCCAGTGCGCGCGCCAGCCGGGCGCAGCCAAGCTTGCTGTTGACAAACACGAACGCTTGGCCGATACCCCGGTCGCGGATGATTTGTTCGAGCGCGCGGCGCTTGTCGGCGTCATCGACCAGATAGAAATGCTGATCGACCGTGGCGGCCGTGGCGTTGGGGCGCGCGACTTCGATCACCACCGGATCGTGCAGATAGCTGGCCGCCAAACGCCTGATTTCCGGCGAAAAGGTGGCGGAAAACAGCAACGTGGTGCGGCTCTTGGGCAGGTACGACAAAATCCGCTGCAAGTCCGGCAGAAAGCCGATGTCGAGCATACGGTCGGCCTCGTCGAGCACCACGTATTCGACCTGCGTGAGCACAGCGGACCTCGCTTCGATGTGGTCCAGCAGGCGTCCGGGCGTGGCCACCAGCACTTCCACGCCTTTGCGCAGCGCTTCGATTTGCGGCTTGATGTCCATCCCGCCAAACACCACGCAACTGCGCAATTGCGTGTATTTGGCATACAGCGCGACTTGTTGCGCGACTTGGTCGGCCAGCTCGCGCGTGGGCAGCAGCACCAGCGCCCGCACCGGATGGCGCGCCGGCGATGCCGATGCATTCTCGTGCTGGAGCAGCCGCTGCAATAGCGGCAACGAAAAGGCCGCCGTTTTACCGGTACCGGTCTGAGCCGCGCCCATCACGTCCTGCCCGGCCAGCACCACCGGAATGGCCTGCTCCTGAATCGGCGTCATGGTCTGATAGCCCATCTCGGCTACGGCGCGCTTGAGCGGCTCGGCCAGCGTCAAGGATGAATAGCTTATTTGTGTCATTGTGTAATCCCATTGTCGCACTGCAACATGGAGGCAAGTCAGGGTTGACCCGATTCGTAAACGGCCAAACAAAAAAACATGTTGCCCGCTGTGGCCCGCAAGGATGCGGGGACCGATGTAACTTCCATCGTCTCCGTGCCTTATTGCATACCAGATTTAACGCACGATAGCGGCGCTGGGTTGTCCGCGAAATTGACGCGCCCATTGGCGCGCACATGGATCGCTGCGCTGCGGGCACCGCTCATCCTATCCGATGAGACAACTCCACAAGCCGAATTCGCCGGTTCGTGATCCATGCCTGACGCCAACGGTACCACGCGCAGGTA
>JAIRRE010000340.1 GCA_031256125.1 Burkholderiaceae bacterium | reverse complement strand
GTGCATTGCGACGCGCAGATCGACTGGCTGGCGATGCACAAGACGCACACGCCGCAGCGGGTTTTTTTAAAGCTCAATTCCGGCATGAATCGGCTGGGTTTTGTGCCCGCGCGGTATCGCGCCGCGTATGCGCGGCTGGCCGCGCTGCCACAGGTGGCGGAAGTGGGTCACATGACGCACTTTGCCAATGCCGATGCGGCCGATACGGATGGCGCGCTCGGCATGGCTGTGCAATGGGCTGTTTTCGATGCTGTGACCGATGGCCTGTCCGGTGAGCGCAGCGTGGCCAACAGCGCGGCGCTGCTGCGTCACGGCGAGCCGGCGGGTGTGCCCGGGCTGGCGCTTGGGGATTGGGCGCGGCCCGGCATTGCGCTTTATGGCAGTTCGCCGGACGCGCCGGAGCACGCCGCCGCCGATTGGGATTTGCAGCCCGCCATGACGCTGGCCAGTCGCGTTCTGGCCGTGCAATCGCTTGCGCCGGGCGAGCGCGCGGGTTATGGCGGGCTATTTACCGCCAGCGCGCTGACGCGCGTGGGCATCGTCGCCTGCGGTTATGCCGACGGCTATCCACGCGTTGCGCCGACAGGCACGCCGGTGCTGGTCGATGGCGCGCGCACCCGCACGCTGGGGCGCGTGAGCATGGATATGCTGGCGGTCGATTTGACGGCGCTACCGCGCGCCGGGATGGGCAGCGCCGTCACGCTCTGGGGTCGCGCCGCGCCGGAGCATGGCGGCGCGGTACTTCCCATTGACGACGTGGCGCGGGCTGCCGGAACGCTGGGCTACGAGTTGATGTGCGCTCTGGCCCCGCGCGTGCCGGTGGTGGCTGGTTGAGTGTGCGCCAGTCGGGTGACCTGTAGGCCGTTAGCCAACTGCGATTTGACTTCCTTTTTGCGTTGTGGCATAATCCAACGCTTTCGCTCTTGACCGCCAGGAATTGCACTTGGTGGTCGGGATGAAAACTTTTCTGCCCCAAGGCGTCAGCGGCAAGCAGTTGCCGGTGGCGACGGGCCCAAGACTGACCCGGCTTAGATGTCCGTGCGCGAGCGAAAACGCAAGGGCGCGGCGCTGGGGGCAAGTTGGGAACTATCGACATGATCCAGACTGAATCTCGACTCGAGGTAGCCGACAACACTGGCGCCAAATCCGTCCTGTGCATCAAGGTGCTGGGCGGTTCCAAGCGCCGCTATGCCAGTGTCGGCGACATCATCAAGGTGAGCGTGAAAGAAGCTGCGCCGCGTGGCCGCGTCAAAAAAGGCGAGGTCTATAGCGCTGTCGTGGTGCGCACCGCCAAAGGCATACGCCGCGGCGATGGCTCGCTCGTCCGCTTCGACGGCAATGCCGCCGTGTTGCTCAACACCAAGCTGGAGCCTATCGGCACCCGCATCTTCGGCCCGGTCACGCGCGAACTGCGAACCGAGCGCTTCATGAAGATCGTGTCGCTGGCGCCGGAAGTGCTGTAAGGAGCCGCTAGACATGAACAAGATTCGCAAGGGTGACGAGGTGATCGTCATCGCCGGCAAAGACAAAGGCAAGCGCGGCGCGGTAACGCGGCGCGTGGACGGCGAGCACGTGGAGGTCGAGGGTGTCAACCTGGCCAAGAAGCATGCCAAGCCCAATCCGATGAAGGGTGTCACCGGCGGCATCGTGGAGCAGACGATGCCGATCCATCAATCAAACGTGGCCATCTTCAACAAGGCGGCTGGCAAGGCCGACCGCGTCGGCATCAAAACGTTGCAGGACGGTACCCGTGTGCGGGTGTTCAAGTCCAGCGGCGACGAAATCAAGGCGGCGTGAGGAACGGGAACATGACGACAGCACGACTGCAACAACACTATCGCGAAAAAGTGGCGCCTGAACTTATTAAAAAGTTCAGCTACAAGTCGCCCATGCAAGTGCCGCGCTTGACCAAGATCACGCTCAACATGGGTGTGGGCGAGGCGGTGGCCGACAAAAAGGTCATGGACGGCGCGGTGTCCGATCTGACCAAGATCGCCGGCCAGAAGCCGGTGGTGACACATGCGCGCAAGGCTATTGCGGGTTTCAAGATCCGTGAGGGACAGGCTATCGGCTGCATGGTCACGCTCCGGGGTGTGCGCATGTATGAATTCCTGGATCGTTTGATCAGCATCGCGTTGCCGCGCGTGCGCGACTTCCGCGGCGTGTCGGCGCGGGCGTTCGATGGCCGGGGCAACTACAACATCGGCGTGAAAGAGCAAATCATCTTCCCCGAAATCGAGTACGACAAGATTGACGCGCTGCGCGGTCTGAATGTTTCTATCACGACCACCGCCAAAACCGACGACGAGTGCAAGGCGCTCCTGGCGGCGTTCCGTTTTCCATTCAAGAACTAAAGGGTGACGTTGTGGCAAAAACTGCTTTGATCGAGCGTGAGCTCAAGCGTGCGAAGCTGGCCGCCAAGTACGCCAAAAAGTACGAGGAATTCAAGGTCATCGCCGGCGATGCGAAGAAAAGCGACGAGGAACGCGCGCAGGCGCGTCTGGCGTTGCAAAAACTGCCGCGCAACGCCAATCCGACACGTCAGCGCAATCGTTGCGAGTTGACCGGGCGTCCGCGTGGCACCTTCCGTCAGTTCGGTTTGGCGCGAGCCAAGATCCGTGAGTTGGCGTTCGAGGGTTTCATCCCGGGCGTCACCAAGGCGAGTTGGTAATCGGCAAGGAGTAAACGTCATGAGTATGAGTGATCCCATCGCCGATCTGCTGACCCGCATCCGCAACGCGCAGATGGTGTCTAAACAGACGGTGTCGG
>JAIRRE010000296.1 GCA_031256125.1 Burkholderiaceae bacterium | reverse complement strand
TTCGCGCGACCAGCTCTTCGGCCGGGTTGCGCGGGCGCTGGCGTCGGTGGAACAGCCGGAACTGCGCGAGCAATGGGAAGCCAAGTTTCTGGCCAACCTCCAAGCCGGGGCGATCGGCGCGGGCCGCATCATGAGCGCCGCCGGCACCGATATCCAGGCCACCCTTATCAACTGCTTCGTGCAGCCGGTGGGCGACGCCATTCAGGGGTTCGACGCCGACGGCTACCCCGGCATTTACGAGGCGCTGCGCGAAGCCGCCGAGACCATGCGGCGCGGTGGCGGCGTGGGATACGACTTTTCGCCCATCCGTCCGCGCGGCGCGGACGTCAAGGGCACGCATTCAATCGCCAGCGGTCCGTGCAGCTACATCAATGTGTTCGACCAGAGCTGCGCCACCGTGGAAAGCGCCGGCGCGCGGCGCGGCGCGCAGATGGGCGTACTGCGGATCGACCATCCCGATGTACTGGACTTCATCACCGCCAAGCGCACGCCCGGACGCTGGAACAACTTCAACGTGTCGGTGGGGGTTTCCGACGCTTTCATGCAGGCCGTGGCTGACGGCGCGGACTGGGAGTTGGTGCACAAGGTCGCGCCCGGCGCCAAAGTTGTGGAAGAAGGCGCGTATCAGCGCGCCGACGGGCTATGGGTTTACCGCAAGCTGCCCGCGCGCGAACTGTGGGACACCATCATGCGTTCGGCCTACGATTTCGCCGAGCCGGGCATTCTGTTCCTGGACCAAATTCAGCGCGATAACAACCTCAACTATTGCGAGCGCATAGCGGCTACCAACCCTTGCGGCGAGCAGCCGCTGCCGTCTTACGGCTGCTGCGACCTGGGGCCGATCATCCTGACGCGCTTTGTGCGCCAGCCGTTCGGCGCGGGGGGCGAGCCGGCGTTCGACTTGGCGGCGTTCGAGCAGGTCGTCGCCACGCAGGTACGGGCGCTTGACAACGTGCTGGACATTACCTTTTGGCCGCTGCCCCAGCAGCGCGCCGAGGCCGCCGCCAAGCGCCGCATCGGCGTGGGTTTTACCGGCTTGGGCGATACGCTGACGCTGCTGCGGCTGCGCTACGACCGCCTTGAAGGGCGCGAAATGGCCGCGCGCATCGCCCGCTGCATGCGCGATGCGGCTTATCGCGCATCCATTGCGCTGGCGCGGGAGAAAGGCGCTTTTCCCCAATTCGATGCCGCCGGTTATTTGGCTCAGGGCACTTTTGCCAGCCACCTGCCGGACGATATTCAGGCCGACATCCGCGTACACGGCATCCGCAACAGTCACTTGCTGTCCATCGCGCCGACCGGCACGGTCAGCCTGGCCTTTGCCGACAACGCCAGCAATGGCATCGAACCTGCCTTCAGTTGGACCTATAAACGCCACAAGCGCGAGGCCGATGGCACGCGCAGCGAATACGTGGTGGAAGACCACGCCTGGCGGCTGTACCGCGCGCTGCATCCTGGTCAAGTCAACAGCCCGGCCGATCTGCCCGATTACTTCGTCAGCGCCCTGGAGATGAGCGCCGCCGACCATGTGGCCATGATGCAGGCGGTGCAGCCGTTCATCGACACGTCGATCTCCAAGACCGTCAACATTCCCGAAGACTACCCTTACGACGATTTCAAGGATCTGTACCGGCAAGCGTGGCAAGCCGGCTTGAAGGGCTTGGCGACCTACCGCCCCAATTCGATTGTGGGTGCGGTGCTGGAAACAGCGCCCGCCAAACCGGAGCAGCCGGCGCCTCAACCCGCCGCCCAGGTTTCACTTGCGCATGACCCCATGCGCAGCGTCATCGAACGCCGACCCAAAGGCGCGCTCTCGTCCATCACCGAGAAGGTCGAATACTGGACGCACGAGGGCCAGCAACGGCTGTATCTGATCGTTTCCTTCCTGCCGGTACCCGCGGCCGACGGCAAGGGCATGGTGGAGCGGGCTATCGAATTTTTCATGCCGGTCGGGCAAAGCGGCGAATCGCAGCAGTGGACCACCGCCACCATGCGTATGCTCTCGCTGGCCGCGCGCGGCGGACTGCTCGACAAGGCGCTGTCGGACATGCGCAAAGTCACCTGGGATCGCGGCCCGGTGCGGCTGGGTTTTTACGAAAAAGCCGATGGCACCCGCGTGCCGCGCTGGCACGACAGCGAGGCCGCCGCCATCGCCTACGCCATCCAGAACCTGATCGCCCAGCGCCAGCAGGCCGCCATGCAGGCGAGCCTGTTTGCACCCGACGAGCTGCCGCCCGCCACCGCCGAATCCGCCGCCGAACCAGACGATGGCGCGGTAGGCATTCCCAGCCTCACCATGGCCGGCAAGAAATGCCCCGAATGCGGCGCCCGCGCCATGATCCGCAAGGACGGGTGCGATTACTGCACTGCGTGCGGCGTTGTGGGCACGTGCGGGTAAAGGCGAATCAAACTTCCTGCGTCAGTCGGTACTGCGACAGGAGATAGGCACCTTGCCAATATGTACAATATATCTGTACAGTTTGAGAGGGCAGACATGACCGTTGAAACCACCTACAGCCAGGCCCGCGAACAGTTCAAGACGCTGCTGGATCGCGCCGTTGACGACCGCGAAGTGATCGTGGTCCGCCGTCGTTCGGGCGGCGCAGTGGCGATGATCGCGGCTGATGAGTTGGAGGGACTGATGGAAACGGCCCATCTGCTGCGCTCGTCCAAAAACGCCGAACGCCTATTGGCCGCGCTGCACCGCGCTCGCACCAGCAGCCTGAAACCGATGACCTTGCCCGAGCGGCACCAGCATGTCGGCCTTGAAGCGTAAGACCGAGCGCGTCGCGGTTTTCCAGCCGGAGTTTGTCGAAGACCTGCATTACTGGGTCGAAACCGAGCGGCGTACCGTCAAGCGGCTGCTGGATTTGGTCGAGGCTGCGCTGCGCGATCCCTTCGAGGGTATCGGCAAGCCAGAACCGTTGAAATTTCTGGTTTCTGATGTCTGGTCACGCCGCATCACGCAGGAGCATCGTTGCGTTTATTTGGTCAAAGTCGATCGCATCGAATTTCTACAGGGCCGCTATCACTATTGAGTTCCCATGTATTCCACCGCAAGCCGCATAAATACCGGGTTTTGCTGTTTTGGCAGGGTCCGCAGTTCAAGCGAGCGACAGCACCACAGGCTCAAGCGCAAGCAGGCGATGGAGCCGATCATCGGGCACTTGAACCTAACTTTTTTACGCTTTCTTTATGCTGCAACACGCACTCTCTGCGCTATTTTTATGCTGCTCCGTGCAAACTGTCGAAATGCGAATGTCGATAGGGAGTGTGCCCAATGGATGTCTTGTGGATCGTAGTGTTGTGCGCCCTGTGCGGCGGCGCGGCGGCGGCGGTGTGGGGGCTGGAGCATCTTGCCGGCCAAAGCAGCGGGAGGCCCTGATGAGTACCGCGGCGCTTTATGCGGTCTGCGCCTTGATCGCGCTGGGCCTGTTGGTTTATCTGGTGTTCGCGCTACTGCGGGCCGAGGCGTTTTGACATGACTTCCGCCGCGTGGTGGCTGTTGCTGGCCTTTCTCATCGTGTTGCTGGCGCTGGCGTGGCCGCTGGGCCGGGGGCTGGCTGCCTTGTGCGAGGGGCGTTTGCCGGGCTGGATGGCGCGCGCTGAAGCGCCGCTGTGGCGGCTTGCGGGCGTGTCGCCGCAGGAGTCGATGCCGTGGTCGCGCTACGCGCTGGCGCTGCTTTTGTTCAATGGTCTGGGCGTACTCGCGCTTTATAGTTTGCAGCGCGTGCAGGGCGTTCTGCCGCTCAATCCGGCGGGCCTCGGCGCGGTAGCGCCCGATTCGGCGTTCAACACCGCCATCAGCTTCGTGACCAACACCAACTGGCAAGGCTACGCGGGCGAGGCGACCATGAGCCACCTCACGCAGATGCTCGGCCTGGCGGTGCAGAGTTTTCTTTCGGCGGCCACCGGCATCGCGGTGGCCTTTGCTTTGATGCGCGGCTTTGCGTCGCGGCAGGCGCAGGGCATCGGCAACTTCTGGGTCGATGTCACGCGCATCACGCTGTGGCTGCTGTTGCCGCTGTCGCTGGTACTGGCGCTGTTTTTCGTAACGCAGGGCGTGGTGCAAAACTTCGCCGCGCCGCAGGCGCTGCACACGCTGGAAGGCGGCGTGCAGCATCTGGCTATGGGGCCTGTGGCATCGCAAGAAGCGATCAAACTGCTGGGCACCAACGGCGGCGGGTTCTTCAACGCCAATTCGGCGCATCCGTTCGAGAACCCCAATGCGCTGACCAACTTTGCGCAGATGCTGGCGATTTTGCTGATTCCCGCCGCGCTGTGTTTTGCCTTTGGCTGCGTGGTGGGCGACCGGCACCAGGGCTGGGCGCTGCTGGCGGCCATGACGGTGATCTTCGTGGTCGCCGTGCTGGTGGTTACCGCTGCCGAGCAGGCCGGCAATCCGGCGTTGACCGCGCTGGGCGCGGATCAAGCCAGCAGCACGCTGCAGGCGGGCGGCAATATGGAAGGCAAGGAAGTGCGCTTCGGCATCAACGCTTCGGCGCTGTTTGCAGCGGTGACCACCGCCGCTTCGTGCGGCGCGGTCAACACGATGCACGACGCCCTTACGCCGCTGGGCGGTCTGGTGCCGCTGGTGCTGATGCAACTGGGCGAAGTGGTGTTCGGCGGCGTGGGCAGCGGGCTGTACGGGATGCTGATCTTCGCTGTGCTGGCGGTCTTCATCGCGGGCCTCATGATTGGCCGCACGCCCGAATACCTGGGCAAGAAAATCGAAGTTCATGAGATGAAGCTCACATCGCTCGCGATTTTGGTGACGCCCCTCGTGGTCCTGCTGGGCGCGGCGCTGGCGGCGGTGGCCGGCGCGGGCCGCGCGGGCGTAAGCAATCCGGGCGCGCATGGCTTTGCGCAGATTCTGTACGCGCTGACATCGACGGCCAACAACAACGGCAGCGCTTTCGCGGGACTGGCGGCCAATACGCCGTTCTACAACGCGCTGCTGGGCGTGGCGATGTGGCTGGGGCGGTTCGGTGTGATCGTGCCGGTGCTGGCCATCGCAGGCGCGCTGGCGGCCAAGAAGCGCGTGCCCGTCACCAGCGGCACCATGCCCACGCATGGGCCGCTATTCGTGGTGCTGCTGGTCGGCACGGTGCTGCTGGTCGGCCTGCTCAATTACGTGCCCGCGCTGGCGCTGGGGCCGGTGGTCGAGCACCTGATGCTGTGGAAGTGAGGCCAGGGCCATGAAGCACGCTCCCTCTTCCGCCTCGCTGCTGGATCCCGCCTTGCTCAAGCCCGCGCTGTGGGGGGCGCTGGCTAAGCTCGACCCGCGCGTGCAGTGGCGCAACCCGGTGATGTTCGTGGTCTATATCGGCAGCATCCTGACCACGCTGCTGTGGCTCAATGGCCTGTTCCATACGGACGCTGCCGGGATGCCTGAGCGCTTCGTGTTCGCGGTCACGGTCTGGCTGTGGTTCACGGTGCTGTTCGCCAATTTCGCCGAGGCGCTGGCCGAAGGGCGCAGCAAGGCGCAGGCGGCTTCGCTGCGCGGCCTGCGCACCGACACCCTGGCCAAGCGGATGGCCGAACCGCGTTACGGCGCGCCGTGGGACCAGTGCCGCGCGCCCGATCTGCGCCGCGACGACGTGGTGCTGGTCGAGGCGGGCGACATGATTCCGCTGGACGGCGAGGTGATCGAAGGCGTGGCCTCGGTCGATGAGAGCGCGATCACCGGCGAATCGGCGCCGGTGGTGCGCGAATCGGGCGGCGATTTTTCATCGGTGACCGGCGGCACGCGCGTGCTGTCGGACTGGCTGGTGGTGCGCATCGCGGTCAACCCCGGCGAATCGTTTCTGGACCGCATGATCGGCATGGTCGAGGCGGCCAAGCGCCAGCGCACGCCCAACGAGATTGCTCTGACGAT
>JAIRRE010000251.1 GCA_031256125.1 Burkholderiaceae bacterium | reverse complement strand
CATGGTGGCGTCTCCTTGCGGCTGGCTGTCCACCGGCGAGACGCTTTCGACGGTGACGGAGTTCGCCAGGTTGTCGCCCAGGAATTCAGCGCGAATGGCTTCGCGTTCGGGCAGCGCAGCAGGCGTGACCACCCAATACCCGATGTCGCACTGCGATAACAGACTTTGCTTGAGCTGCCGGTTGCCACGCCAGAGATTGTGCGATCCGGTGACGATGTCAACACAGCCGACCACTTCTCCCTTGCTATCGCATATGGTGAAGGCGCAATAGATACTGCCCAGGATGTTGAACCACTGCTGCGCCTGAGCGTGCGATGTGGGCGTGGTAAAGCGGGTTATGGCCAATTTGGGCAATACGAAGTATTCGGGGAAGGTCTCGCGCAACCACACCCAAACGCTGCGCTCCGTGTTGGCGGTGATGCGCCGCGTGGTGACTGGCCACTCTTTCGGGATCGCACGCCGTCGAATGCGGCGCTTGCGGTTTATTCGCTCTGCCCACCAAAGGCCACCTCCGAATGCCATCGCCATCAGGCCTATGATGAACAGCGCAGTGGTGCCGAACGAATTGAACAGTTGGAGCCAAACGCTTGCAGCATTCATGATAATTTTTTGCTCTCCGAGTGGAGATTCGTCGCCTGTTTAGTAGTTGCAATCGTAACCGAGAATGCGGAAAAAAGGAAGATCGGAATACAGTAGGACTCCATAACTAACGTTACTGGTTAATAATAATTATGATTTTTTTACCAAAACATCGGATCAACTGAATGACTGGCGAAACGGCGCTGAAGACTGGCAACATGGGGAATTTGTCCTGCGTGCCTGTGCTCTACCTCCTTTGAGCACAGCGCACTCGCAGCGACAACGGCAGCCAGTTCCAAGCCGAGTGCGCATGGTACCGGGCAACCAGGCAGCACGGCGTATTCTGGTCTGGTCGCGCGCAGCCAACACCCCATCAAACACTCCATTCCAGGGGCGATGGATCGTGCAGCGAACGGCGGCAGTGCTCTGGAAATAGGCAAGCAGCCATAAAGTCTTGCCTTGCCACTTTTTCCCGCGCCATAGTGTTTGTCCGCACATCATCACTACCCCAGTAGCTGTCAGTGCGACCATAAAATTTACCCAATCTAATTGTTTCTACTTATTACCAAAACTTATTTTGGTTTGATTTTTAGCATATCAATCCTACAGTTATATCAGTAACAAGTATATACGTTATATTGATTCGAATACTGAGTGATTCGACTTGAGCAACTGCGCGCTATCATGCTGACCATGCTGGCTTACGTGGTTAAACGCCTGTTGCTGATGATCCCCACGCTCTTTGGCGTGCTGCTGGTGACGTTTGCGGTAATCCAATTCGTGCCCGGCGGGCCGGTGGAGCAGTACTTGGCGGAGGCGCGCGCGGGCGTTCGAGGCTCCGGCGGTGCGGAGAGCGGAGGGCTGGCGTATCGTGGCGCGCAGGGAGTGGACAAGCAGCGCCTGGCGCAGATCAAGGCGTTCTACGGCTTCGACAAGCCCGCGCCGCAACGCTTCTGGCTGATGATCGGGCGGTTCGCCCGTTTTGATCTGGGGCAGAGTTTTTTCCAGAACAAGCCGGTCTGGGCACTGATCCGCGAGAAGCTCCCGGTCTCTATCAGCTTGGGGTTGTGGACGTTCTTCATCAGCTACGGCATCAGCATTCCGCTGGGTATCGCCAAAGCGGTGCGTGCGGGCACACGGTTCGACCTGGTTACCACGCTGATCGTGCTGGCGGGCTACGCCATTCCCGGTTTTGTGTTGGGTGTGGCGTTACTGGTGGTGCTGGGCGGGCAGTTGCAATGGTTTCCGCTGCGCGGCCTGACCTCGCCGGGGTGGAGCGCCTTGAGCTGGCCGGGCAAGGTCGCCGATTACCTGTGGCACATCACGCTGCCGGTGACGGCGATGGTACTGGGAAATTTTGCCGTCACGACCATGCTGACCAAAAACAGCGTACTCGAAGAAATCGGCAAACACTACATGCTGACCGCGCGCGCCAAAGGTTTATCGACGCGCCAGGCGCTTTACCGACATGCGCTGCGCAACGCGCTCATCCCCATCGTCACGGGCTTCCCGGCGGCTTTCATCGGCGCGTTTTTTACCGGCAGCTTGCTGATCGAAACGCTATTCTCACTCGACGGGCTGGGCTTGCTCAGCTACGAGAGCGTGATCCGGCGCGATTACCCGGTGGTGCTGGGCACGCTGTTTCTGTTTACGCTGATCGGCTTGGTCACCAAGCTCATCAGTGACCTGTGCTATGTGTGGGTCGATCCGCGGATCAGATTTGATTAGATAGTGTCGTCACGAGATTGAGAAATTAAGCAAACTGTGCGATGTTTGGCCCATGAATTTCCCCAACAACAGTGCCAATAAAGAACTACCTGCCCATCGCCGCCACGACATCGACGATCACACCTGGGCTTTGCTTGAACCACACCTGCCCGGGCGCACCGGCGCCCCTTGGCGCGATCTGCCGCCTGACTACGGCGATTGGAAAAACGCCCACCGGCGCTTTTGCCGCTGGCGTGACAAAGGTCTATGGGAATCGTTGCTAAAAGTGCTCATAGATGAACCCGACTATGAATGGCTGATGATTGATGCCAGTCATGCCAAGGTACATCCTCACGCAGCAGGAGCGCGCGGGGGCAATCAGGCAATCAGCCGTACAAAAGGGGATCAACACCAAGATACATCTGACCGTGGATGCGCATGGCATGCCGCGAGTTGTTGTTACAGAGGGTACCAGCGCAGATTGCACGCACGCTGGCGCATTGATCGAGGGCATTGAAGCACAGTATCTATTGGCTGATAAAGGCTACGACAGCAATGCCATCGTCAAGCAAACCCAGGGCCAAGGCATGCAAGTGGTCATTCCGCCGCGCAAGAACCGTAGGGAGCCCAGGAGCTACGATAAGTACCTATACAGACACTGGCACGTCGTGGGAAACGTTTTTTTGCATCTCAAGCGTTGGAGAGGCATAGCTACGCGGTATGTCAAGAATGCTGCTTCGTTTGTGGCGGCGGTGCAGATTTGGTGTTTGACTCTTGGGCTGGATCTTTCGTGACGACACCATCTAAGTCATAATAAAAACTTTTCTCTTCTTCTCAACCAACCAAGGATTTTGACATGGGCAACAAACTTGTCACCGAAGCCATGCGCAAGGCTGCCGCGCCGTTGCCGGGCGCTACCCGCGCCCGGCAGGGCGATGGTCAGCGCGTCAGCCTGGAACGCGGTTCGCACACGCGCAGCAAAAAGAACCCCGGCAAGCGCCCGCATCAGGGTTGATGCCATTCTGCGGCGTCAGCCAGCCCAAGAGGCGCCCTGCAGGATGCCTCTGGCAGGCTGCGGCGACGATGCCTGCCTCGGCACTTGCTTGCCAGTCCATAATCATCCGCATGTTGTCTCAACCTGCCAAGGAGAGGTGTCATGGCTGATCGTTTTGATTTCAACGGCAAAGCCGCTCTTGTCACCGGTGCGGCTTCGGGGATAGGCGAAGCCGTGGCGCGTGCGCTCGCCGCGGGTGGCGCAAAAGTCGTTGTCGCCGATTTCAACGGCGAAGGCGCGCGGCAAGTCGCCGCCAGTCTGCCCCACGCCACCGCCGTGCAATTGGACGTGAGCGACGCGCCCTCGGTACAAAAACTGGTCGAGCAGACCCTTGCTACCTACGGTGCGCTGCATCTGGCGGTCAACAACGCTGGCATTGGCGGAGTCAATCTGCCAACCGCCGAATACCCGCTCGACGCCTGGCACCGCATGATTGACGTGAACTTGCACAGCGTTTTCTACGGGATGAAGTATCAAATTCCGGCCATCATTCAGAGCGGCGGCGGGGCTATCGTCAACATGGCTTCGATTCTGGGCAGCGTCGGCTGGCGCGGTTCGGTCGGCTACGTGGCGGCCAAGCACGCCGTGGTGGGTATGACGCAAGCCGCCGCGCTGGAATACGCGCAGCAAGGCGTGCGTATTAATGCCGTTGGCCCCGGCTTCATCGACACGCCGCTGCTCAAAGACCAAGACCAGCAAGCCCACGCCGCGCTGCGGGCGCTGCACCCGATAGGCCGCCTGGGTACCGCCGAAGAAGTCGCGGCGCTGACCTGCTTTCTGCTTTCCGGTTCGGCCAGCAACATTACCGGCAGCTATCACTTGGTCGATGGCGGGTTTACGGCGCAGTAAGAGCCTGTTGGCCAAAAGACATTTGGCCTATTTGATTCCAGCGTTTGATACTCGGTCGGGCGTGGCTAGCTTGCGCTATAGGTGACCCGCAACATCTGGCATAGAATAAAAAAACAGCGTTACGAGGGTTGAGATTAGAACAATCTTGAGGGATATGTTCCACGGAAAGGATCCAACTCATGAGCGGCAAACCCGCAGCGCGCCAAGGAGACGCAACCGAATACGGCGGCCCGATAGCCGCCGGATCGCCCAACATTCTGGTCAACGGGCTGCCCGCCGCGCGCATCAACGATCCGGTCATCTACGGCGGCATGATTGTGCAAGGCTCGCTCACCGTGCTATTCAACGGGCGACCCGCATCGCGCCAAGGCGACGCAACACTCTACGCGGGCATCATTACCACCGGCTCGCCCAACGTGTTTATCGGCACCCAAGGTGGAGTAGCATGTTCAGTGTGCCCCGGCGGCGTAGCCGTCGGCAACCCTGTCAACCCGCAATCGGGCGCGAAAGTGTTGCCGGGCGAGGAAGACATGGATTTTTCGCTGCCCGGGGCACTCCCTCTCATCTGGCAACGGCAATACAACAGCTATGTCAACCCGATGCACGGTGCGGCCTGCGGCGTGCTGGGCCACGGCTGGCATCTGCTCGATGAAGTCGAACTGCGGCTGCGCGAAGACACACTCATGATCCTTGACGCCGCCGGGCGCGTCATAGCTTTTGAGGAAACCCTAGACCCCAGAGAAGACCAATACAGCCGCAGCGAAGGCATCTGGGTACTGCGCGGGGGGCAGCAAGATAACGGCTATCTGCCCAAGTGGGCATACGGGGAACGCTTTGCCCATGTGCTGCCGGAACTGGCGGGCGATGAGGATCGCATCTTGGCAGCCAGCGGCAGCGCCGACGTATTCTGGGTCTTTGCTCCCGCGCCAGACATTCCCCCGGCCAAGGTAGCGGCGCAGGCCGCCGATAAAGCCAAGCTGGCCAACAAAGCCAAAGCCAAGGCCAAAGCCACAGGCGACAAGACAGACGCCGAGCAGGCGCGCGCGGCAGACCAGGCAGCCAAGCAAGCCCAACATGGCCAGCGTTGGCGGCTCACCGCGCAGATAGATCGCTTTGGGCGCAGCCAGCGCTACGAATACAGCGACGGCAAAACCGCGCAGCCCACCGCACCCGGCCAGAACCGCGCGCGCAAAGAGGCCACGCCGCCCGCCGGAATGCTGATCGCCATCACCGACGGCGTAGGGCGGCGCTACCGGCTGCAATACCAGCGCATCCACGCCGGGCATGAAGCCCAATTCCCCTGGGGCGCAGATGACGGCTGGCGGCTGGCTGCCGTGCAACTCGAACACGACCCGCTGCAACTGCGGCCCGAACCGATAACGTTGGTGCGCTACCGCTACAACCCGCAAGGCCAGCTCATCACCGTGCACGACCGCGCTGGAGCGTTGGTACGCGAATTCGAGTGGAGCCGCAACCGCATCAGCGCACACCGCTACCGTGGCGGCCCCTGGCACCGCTACCGCTATGAAGGCGTCGAACCTAACGTTAAAGTGGTTGCGCACACCAATGAACAAGGGCTGGACTACACCTTCGAGTATCAAAGCCATGATCCCACGCCTGAAGGCAAGCCGCGCCACAGCACAGTAGTCACCGACAGCCTGGGGCGGGTAGAAACCTACCGCTTCGAGGGCGACAAGGGACTATCGCGCTTGGTCGAACACATCCGGGCCGATGGATCGGTAGTGCGCAATCAGTACGACGGTTTTGGGCGGATGTGTGGCAGCACCGATGCGCTGGGACGCCAAAGCTGGATACGGCTGGACGGAGATGGCAACGTCATAAGCACGACGCAGCCCGGGGACGCCCAACACCCGGCGGGCTTGTTCACGCACAACCGGTACGACCCAAGCGGGCGCATCATCGAAAGCACCGACCCCGCCGGAGCCATTACCCGCTACCAGTACGACACCTACAAACGCCTAACGCAAATCATCCAGCCCGACGGCAGCAGCGAGCGTTACAGCTACCCCGACCCCAAAGAGCATCCCCTGATTTGCGACAACCCGATCCAGATCGAAGACGCCAGAGGCGGGGTCAAACGCATGGCCTACAACAACATGGGGCAAATGACCCGCTACACCGATTGCTCAGGCCAAAGCAGCGGATGGGACCACGACCGCTGGGGCCAAGTCATCACGGTAACCGACGCGCAAGGCAACCGCACACGGCATGAGCGCGACAACGCCGGGCGCATCACCGCCACGCATTTACCCAACGGGCAAAAGCGGTGCTACCAATACGATGGCAGAGGCAACCTTGCGCGCATTGAGCCGGATGCCAATACCCCCGAAGCCGCCTTGGAAATCACCCGCGACCTGTGGAGCCGACCGACGCGCATCGAGCAAGGGGGCTTGAGCGTCCAATCCGAATACGACAAAGCCGGGCGCTTGATAACCCTCACGAATGAAAACGACAGCAAGAGCAGTTTCGTTTGGGACGTGATGGACCAACTGGAGCAAGAAACGGGCTTTGACGGGCGCGTGCAGCGCTACCGGCGCGATGAGGCGGGGCAACTCATCGCCAGCACAGACGGCACGGGGCAGGAAGGCGACCCGGTCACCGGATACCGCCACGACCCGCTCGGGCGCCTGACGGAGCGGCTGCTACCGGCGACGGAGAGCAGCGCAGCGCAAAGCCA
>JAIRRE010000225.1 GCA_031256125.1 Burkholderiaceae bacterium | reverse complement strand
TTTTTGGGCGTGGGTAGTGCTGACCGATGGCGGCTGTCGCCGTAAAATCTTTTAGTCCGGCGAATCGCGCAGACAAAAAGGTTAAACGTGTCTTGCCAAGGTAGGGGCGTGCCCGAGATTCCTTGCGGACACCACACAACCTGTGTGTGGCCAGTTGCGGTCGGTGTTGCGCCTTGCAGCGCTGGCGGCATGCTGGATACGCCGTGCTTTTTTATCTCAGGACTTTTTTCATGGCTTCTCCCCTTCCTTGCGCTCTGGACGACCGCGACGGCAAAATCTGGCTGGACGGTCAACTGGTTGATTGGCGCGCAGCCAAGATTCATGTGCTTACCCATACGCTGCACTATGGCTGTGGCGTATTCGAGGGCGTGCGCGCCTACGACGCGGCTGGCGGTACCGCCATCTTTCGATTGGGCGACCACACCAAGCGCCTGTTCAACAGCGCCAAGGTGTTGCGCATGAAGCTGCCTTTTACGCCCGATCAGATCAACCAGGCGCATCAGGAGGTGGTCCGCGCCAATAACCTCAAGAGTTGCTACCTGCGGCCACTGGCGTGGATCGGCTCGGAAAAACTCGGCGTCAGCCCCAAGGGCAACACCGTGCACGTCATGGTGGCGGCTTGGGAGTGGGGCGCGTATCTGGGTGCGGAGGGGCTGGCGCGCGGCATTCGCGTGCGCGTGAGCAGCTATACCCATCACCACGTCAACGTGGCGATGACGCAGGCCAAATCGGTCAGCAACTACACCAACTCGATCCTGGCCAACATGGAGGCGACCGAAGACGGCTACGACGAGGCGATTCTGCTCGACCCCTCCGGGTTCGTGGCCGAAGGTTCCGGCGAGAACGTGTTTTTGGTCAAGGACGGCGTGATCTACACGCCAGATCTGTCCGCTGGCGCGCTCAACGGCATTACGCGCAACACGGTACTGCACATCGCCAAGGATTTGGGCATCGAAGTGGTGCAAAAGCGCATCACGCGCGACGAGTGCTACATCGCCGACGAAATGTTTTTCAGCGGTACCGCCGCCGAGATCACGCCGATCCGCGAAATCGACCGCGTGCAAGTGGGCGGCGGCGCGCGCGGCCCGGTGACGGAGAAAGTGCAACAGGCGTTCTTCGCCATCACCAGTGGCAAGGATAGCCGTTACGCGCACTGGCTGACTCGGGTTTGAGGAGTGCATGATGACAACCCGCAGCGCGCAAACGTCAACGCAAACAACAGCGCCGGTGGTGGAACTGGACGCCCATGATTTAACGCCCGGCGGCCAAGCTTGGTGCCCCCACCCAAAAGCCGGGATGTCGGCGTGGAACAGCCACCCGCGCGTGTTCCTCAACCTGTCCAGCGGCCAGGCACAATGCCCGTATTGCGGCACGGTGTATCGGCTCAAAACGGTTCCGGCCGTGCATTCGGTCTAAAGCTCGACTTTGTCTTCTACCCCGGACGTACTCCCGACTGAACCCGGCGCAACACCCGATGCCGCAGTGGAAAAACTCGACGGCCTATGCGTCGTTGTGTTGGCGCGCAATGAAGCGCGGCGGTTGCCCGCATGTCTAGACAGTAGCCGCTTTGCCGAGCGTACCTTGGTCATTGACGCGGGCAGCAGCGACGACACGGCGGCCATCGCGCGTGCGCATGGCGCGCAGGTACAAAGCCATCCAGACTGGCGCGGTTTTGGCGTGCAGCGCCAGCGCGCCCTGCCATATTGTCGGGACGCGCGCTATATCTTCTTTCTGGACGCGGACGAAATCATCACACCCGCACTGCGCGAAGAAATCGCCGCTCTGGTGCGCGAAAGCCGGCGTGGCGCGTGGAAGGTGACCTGGGAACAGGTCGCTTTCGGCAGGCCGCTTACCGGCATGACCAGCGCGCCTGGTATGCCGCGCCTGTTTTCCGCCGAATGTCTGCTCGGCTTCGAGGGCGCGGTGCACGAGCAGGCGCTGCTCGCGCCGGGCACTCCGGTGGCGCGCCTGCGAGCGCCCCTGCTGCACCATTCCTATGATTCGGTGCGCACCAGCCTGCACAAGATCAGCCAGTACGCGCTGCTGGGCGCGGCCAAGCGCGCCGCGCATGACCAGCGCGGCGGCGTGCTGCGCGGGCTGGCCTCGGCCAGCGCCTTGTTCTTGCGGCTCTACGTGCTGCGAGGCGGCTTGCGGCATGGCGGGGCGGGATTTCTTTATTGCTACGTGCTGGCCCAGGAATGCTTCTTTCGCTACGCGGCGTTGAAATACGACCGCGACGCGCTGACCGACGGCGTGGAGCGTGTGTCGTGATGCAACGATTGCGCGACTGGATCTGGCGGCACGGCTCAACCGTGGCCGTGATTACCGTTCCCGGTCTGGCACTGTGGTTGCCCAGCGGCTACTCTTGGGGGCCGGTGTGGTTACTACTGTGCGCACTGCTGACGGCCGATCGCTGGTGGCGCGTGCTGCGCCATCAGCCTGGCGATTGGCGCTGGACGACGCTTTCGGTTCTGATGGTCTTGATGGCCTTTTTGTGGTGGATCGACACCGGCCCGCATCCGGGCGTGCACGATACCGACCTGTTGCTTAAATACCTGTGTGCGCTGCCGTGTTTGGCCTTCATGCTGGCCGCGCCGCCCAGAACAGGCGCGTTGTGGCTGGGTGTGGCAGCGGGCGGCATCGGCGGCGGCGTCACAGCGCTGGTTCAGCGCTATGGTCTGCACATGGATCGTGCACAGGGTTACACCATGGCCATCCAGTTCGGCGACATCAGCCTTCTGCTGGGCCTGATGGCGCTGACCGCGCTGGCGCTGGGCTGGCGCCACGCGACCGGCTGGCTCCGTTCCAGGGTTGTTCTGGTTTGGCTCGCGGCGGGCGCGGTTCTGGGGTTGACCGGCTCGCTTTTGTCGCAATCGCGCGGCGGCTGGCTGGCGCTGCCGTTGATGTGGCTGGCTTGGGCGCTGGGTCTGTGGCGCGGCCAGGGCTGGCGTGTCTGCTGGCGGCGGATGGTCAGCCTGACGCTGTTGCTGGCGCTCATCGCCGGATTGCTGACGGCTCTGCAATTAACCGAGGTCGAACACCGGATGGAGTTGGCGCGCACCGAAGTCTCGGCCTATGAGCAAAACGGGCAGGCCGATACTTCGATAGGCCAGCGGTTTGCGCATTGGCGGGTCGCGCTCATCATGGGCCGTGAACGTCCGTTGTTGGGCTGGGGGGACGGCTATGCCGCCGAAAAAGCCCGCCTGGTGGCCGCTGGGGAGGGAAACCCGGCGATTCTGCTGTTCGACCACGCGCACAACGAATGGTTGGATATGTTCGCGCGGCACGGTCTGATCGGCGTGGCGTTGCTGGCGGCGTGGTTTGGGCTGCCGATCCTGATCTTTTTCCCGTGGCGGCGCGCCGCCGCGGCGGAAAGTGGCGAAGTTTTCGCCATCCGCATTACCGGCTTGCTGCTGCCCGTGATCTATCTGGGCTGCGGCTTGACCCAGGTACTGTTCGCCCACAATAGTGGGCACATGGTGTATCTGTATGAACTGGTGATCTGGTTTGCGGCGCTCAGGGGCGCGGCGGGCGGCGGTGCTGCGCCGTTGACGCGGCTTGACGTGCCAACCATTACGCCGGGTGTGGCCCGGTCACCGGCAGACGCAGCGTAAAGCGCGCGCCGCCGCCTTCGTGATCGCCGCAAGTGACGTTGCCGCCGTGGCGCAGGGCGATTGAGCGCACCAGCGGCAGGCCCAAGCCGATGCCCGTGTTCTCGCTGGAACTGGGCACGCGATAAAACGGCTCGAAGATGCGCTCGCGCGATTCGGGCGGCACGCCCGGGCCGCAGTCGTCCACATGGATGAGCACGTCAGGGGGCGTGGTTGCGCCGGCATTGGCGTCTGCTGCGTGTGCGATCTGCACCGAGATTTGGCTGTCGCGCTCGGCCTGCTTGCCGTGGCGGGCGGCATTTTCCAGCAGGTTGCGCACCCCGTGGCGCAACATCCAGGGTACGCCTTGCACACAGGCGCTGCCCGGATTGATCACAATTTCGGGCGCAATGTCCAGCGTTGTGCCCACGCGGGAACATTCTTCGGCCAGCAGCCCGAGCAGGTCCACCGGCTCGACCGTTTCCAGACCCACTCCCTTGGCTTCAACGCGGCTGGCCAGCAGCACTTCCCCGACCATCTGGTCGAGTTCGCCAACGTTGCGCAAAATTTCCTCGCGTGCGATTTGTCGGTTGGGGTTATCGGGTTGACTGGCCAGTTCCACCGCCATGCGGATGCGCGCCAGCGGCGAGCGCAGCTCGTGCGAAGCGTTGGCCAGCAGCAGTTTGTGCGCTTGGATCAACGCCGTGATGTGGTCGGTGGCGGTGTTGAAGGGGCGTATCAGTCTGGCGATCTCGTCATTGCCCGATTCGGGCAGGCGCTCCGTCAGGTCGCCCTGCTCCCAGCGTTCGATGCCCGATTGCAGCAACTCCAGCCGGCGCGTCAGGCGCCGCACGATGGGGAACATGCACGCTATTACCGTGATGCCCGCCAGCCCCAACGCCCACCAAAAACCGTAGGGCGGACGCAACCAATCCCACCAGCCGTCTTTTAGACTTAGACCGTGATCGAGCGGGACTACCTGCACGATGACAGGCCGGTGGTGCTCGCTTTCCGTATCCATTGTGAACATCACGCCGCCGTTGGGCGTACACTGCACGCCCGTTTTTTCCGTGTGGATGACGTGACCCGCGGGGTCGGACACGATCACGTCCTGGACGACGGCGTGGCGGCTGCGCTCTTGCTCGGCGGAGTGCCAAACCCACCCCACCACCAGACTGAGCAAGAGTACGCCGGCGACTACCGTGAACCAGATGCGCACATAAAGCTTGCGGGTGATGAAGCTATGCCAAGCCATGATGACAGGCGCAAGCGTGGCGGCCAACGGTTATAAGCTCCGCGCCTAATCCTGATGTTTGACGAATACGTAGCCCACGCCGCGCACGGTCAGAATGCGTTTCGGGTCCTTCGGGTCGGCCTCGATGGCGGCGCGAATGCGGCCCATGTGCACGTCAACTGAACGGTCGAAGGCATCCATCTCGCGCCCGCGCACCAGCTCCACAATTTGGTCGCGCGCGAGCACGCGCCCCGCGCGCTCGGCCAACGCGACCAGCAGGTCGAATTGGTAGCTGGTCAGGTCTGCCAATTTGCCGTTGACGCTAACCAGGCGTGCGCCGCGGTCAATTTCCAGCGTCCCGAAACGCAGCACCGGCACAGGCGCTACGCGCGGCCCTTGGCGGCGCAGCACTGTGCGGATGCGCGCCAGCAGTTCGCGCGGCTCGAAGGGCTTGGGTAAATAATCGTCGGCGCCCAGTTCCAGCCCGATCACACGGTCCATCGGGTCGCCCTTGGCGGTCAGCATCACCACCGGCACATTGGCCGCTTCACCAGGCAGCGCGCGAATTTGACGGCATGTATCAAGCCCGTCCATGTCCGGCAGCATCAGGTCCAGAATTACCAAGTCCGGCTTAGCTTGCTGCACCGCCGCCAAGCCCGACGCGCCATCGGCGGCGTGTTGGACGGCGTAACCCGATTGCGAAAGATATTGCACCACCATATCGGCAAAGCGCTGGTCATCGTCAATAAGGAGTAGATTTTGTGTCGTCACGATGGCGGATCGGCTGGTACGGGCCGCATAGTTGAAGAATAGACCGATTTGAGTAAAGATTATCGGGTATCTAGCATGGCAGTTTACACTAACCCATAATTTTCACAAAATTGAAAACTCCTTCGAAAAAAGAGACGCATTGTCATGAACCCATTTCGCTTTCAGACCGTCCCGATTGTTATCCAGGAATTTGGCGCCGCCCGGCGCCTGGGCCAATGGCTGCGCGAACGATTCGTGTCGTTCGATCGACTGTGCGTCGTCACTGACGGCTTTTTGCACGCCAGCGGTCTATTGGCGCCGGCGCTGGCGGATTTGGCGCGGCACGGCTGGCGCGTGACGGTGGTTGACAGCGTCATCGCCGATCCGCCCGAACACACGGTATTGCAAGCTGCCGCCCAAGCCCGGCAAGCTGGAGTCGAGCTGGTGCTGGGACTGGGCGGCGGTTCTTCGATGGACGTGGCCAAACTTCTGGCTGTGCTGCTACCCGGTACGCAGCCGTTGCAGGAAATGTATGGCGTAGGCAAAGTGACTGGCACGCGCCTGCCGCTGGTGCAGATGCCGACCACGGCGGGCACCGGCTCGGAGGTGACGGCGGTGGCCATCGTCACCACCGGCGAAACCACCAAGACGGGCGTGGTCGCGCCGCAATTGATGGCCGATCTGGCCATTCTCGACGCGGAACTGACGCTCGGTTTGCCGCGCGCCGCCACTGCCGCTACTGGTATTGATGCGATGGTGCACGCCATCGAAGCCTACACCACGGCGCAGCTGAAAAACCCGGTCTCGGACATGCTGGCGGTACGGGCATTGGAGTTGCTTTCGCGCCACTTGTTGCCGGCGTGCGAAAACGGGCGCGACCGCGCCGCGCGCGAGGCCATGCTGTTGGGCGCAATGCTGGCCGGGCAGGCGTTTGCCAACGCGCCGGTGGCGGCGGTGCACGCGCTGGCATATCCGGTGGGGGGCATCTTTCACGTTGCGCACGGCCTGTCCAACGCACTGGTGCTGCCGCATGTGCTGCGGTTCAATGCGCCAGCCGCGGGCAAGCTCTACGCTGAACTGGCTGAAACCGTCGTGCCCGGCGTCACCGGCAGCGACGAAGCCAAAGCCGCCGCTCTGATTGCGCATCTGGAACAACTCGCCGCCGTCAGCGGTATCGCGCGCACGCTGCGCGAAGTCGGTATTGCGCAAAGCGACCTGCCGCGCCTGGCGCGCGAGGCCATGCTGCAAACCCGGCTGCTGGTCAACAACCGGCGTGAAGTGACCCAGGCTGACGCGCTGGCCATCTACACAGCGGCGTGGTAAACGTAGGGCGCGCCGCCCAGGGATGAGTGTTCAGCGTTGCCCTTGTGCCTTGACCCGCCCGGCCAACCACACCAGCAGCAGCACCGGCGCGCCCAGCGGGGCCGTGCTGGTGAAGAACGCGACGTAGCCGAAAGCATTGACATAGTCGCCTGAAAAACCGGCGATGAATTTGGGCAGCAGCAGCATCAGCGAGGAAAACAGCGCGTATTGCGTGGCCGAGTGGCGCACGTTGGTCAGGCTCGACAGATAGCCGACGAACGCCGCCGAGGCGATGCCGCCGGCCAGGTTGTCCGCCGAGACCACCGCGATCAATGCGGTCAAGTCGTGCCCGTGCCCAGCCAGCCAGGCGAACAGCAGGTTGCTCACAATCGACAGGCACGCGCCCAGCATCAGGATACGCATCACGCCGAAACGCAGCGCCAGGCTGCCACCCACCAGTGCGCCGGTCAGCGTCATGACCACGCCGTAAATCTTGGTAACGGCGGCAACCTGGTCCTTGGTGTAACCCATGTCCACGTAAAACGGGTTGGCCATGATGCCCATCACCACGTCGCTGATGCGATAGACCGCGATCAGCGCCAGCACCAGCAGCGCTTGCCAGCCGTAGCGGCGGAAAAATTCGGCGAACGGCTCGACCAGCGCCTGTTCCAGCCACTGCCGCAGATCGCGCACCGGCGCCAACGCGCCCCGCGCTGGTTCGGGCGAAAGTAGCACCGTCAGCGCACCCACCGCCATCGACGCGGCCATCACCATATAGGCGATGCGCCACGCCGCGTTTTGATAGGCGTGCGGACCGAGCGCCGCCACTTCGGCTCGCGCGGCCAGCCACAGTACACCCGCGCCGGCCCAGATCATCGCCAGCCGGTAGCCGGTCTGGTAGCTGGCCGCCAGCGCGGGCTGCTCGCGGACTGGGGCTGACTCGATGCGGAAAGCGTCCAGCGCAATGTCCTGCGTGGCCGACCCGAACGCTGTCAGCAGCGTCCAGCCCACCAGCGCCGGCAGATTGCGCGCCGGGTCGGACCACGCCATGCCGAGTAACCCCGCCGCCACCGCCGCTTGCGCCAACAGCAGCCAACTGCGCCGCCGCCCCAGTGCGCGCGTAAGAATCGGCAGCGGCAGGCGATCAACCAGCGGCGACCAGACCCATTTGAAGCCATACGCCAGCCCCGCCCAGCTCAGGTGCCCGATAGTCGAGCGGTCGATGCTCGCCTCGCGCAACCGGAACGACAGCGTGCCCAGCACCAGCAGCAGCGGCAGCCCGGACGAAAACCCCAGCGCGAACATGCGCAGACTTTCGGGCCGCAAATACACCGCCAGCGCTGTGCGCAGGGCGCGCTTGGGCAGCGCGGCGGCGGGGTCAGTCATGCGTCGCGCACAAAAGGGTTGTGGCGCCGCTCATGCCCGAAGGTGCTCTCCGGTCCGTGGCCGGGGATAAACACCGTTTCATCACCCATAGGCCACAAGCGTTTGCGGATGCTGCCGATGAGTTGGTCGGTGTCGCCACCCATCAAGTCGGTGCGGCCTATGCTGCCCGCGAACAACACATCGCCCACGAAGGCGCGCCCAATCTGCGGCGCGTGAAATACCACGTGCCCCGGCGTATGTCCCGGACAATGCCGCACGCGGATTGCATGGCCCGCCAATTCCAGCGTATCGCCATCGGCCAGCCAGCGCGCGGGGGTAAAGGTTTGCGCGGGCGGCAAACCGAACATGGCACTTTGTTGAGGCAGCCCTGCAATCCAGTCCGCATCGCCCCGGTGCGGCCCGATGATGGGAATGGCCAGCCGCTGCGCCAACTCGCCCGCGCCGCCCGCATGGTCGATGTGCGCATGGGTGATCCAGATTTGTGCAATGCTCAAACTCAGGCGCTGCGCTTGGGCCAGCACGCGGTCGAGATCGCCGCCCGGATCAATCACCGCCGCTTCGTGCGGCGCGGGTGTGGCGTCGTCCCACAGCAGCGAACAGTTCTGCTCGAACGCGGTAACGGGGATGGTTTGGTAGCGGAGCATGGCGTAATTAAATAAATGGTTTATGCGGCAAACATTTCCTGCAAGGTTGCAAGGATAGCGGCCAGCGTTTTGGCCGATACCGCACCGCGCCGGTCAACCAGGCGCGTTTTGTCCACCGCCCGCATCTGATCGAGCAGGATCAAGCCACGTATGCCGGCATGTGTCAGCGGCACCCGAAACGGCGCAGCAAAGCTTTTGGAAGTCATCGGCGCGACCAGCACGGTGCGCAGATGAGCATTGAGTTCCGGCGGAGAAACGACCACACAGGGCCGGGCCTTGCGGATTTCACTGCCGACCGTTGGGTCCAGTTGCACCCGCCAGATCTCGCCGCGCTTCACCAGGCCAGCTCCACGTC
>JAIRRE010000176.1 GCA_031256125.1 Burkholderiaceae bacterium | reverse complement strand
GACGTGGCCACCGAACGCCTGTCGCGCGCCTGGGGTGCGGTCGGCCACTTGAGCGCCGTGGCCGATACGCCGCAATTGCGCGCCGCCCACAACGCCGCCTTGCCGCACGTGACCGGGTTCTGGACGCGCCTGGGCGCCGACGAGCGGCTATACGCCAAATACAAAACCATCGACCCCGCCGCGCTCAACCTTGAGCAGCGCCAGGCGCGCCAGAACGCGCTGCGCGACTTCGTGCTGGGCGGGGCCGAGTTGCAAGGCGCGGCCAAAGAGCGTTACGCCGCCATCGAGGAACGGCTTGCCGCGTTAGCGCAAAAGTTCAGCGAAAACGCGCTCGACGCCACAGATGCCTGGGTCTATTACGCCAGCGCCGAAGAACTGGAGGGCGTGCCCGCCGACGTGCAACAGGCCGCCCGCGCCGCCTCCCAAGATGAGGGCAAGGCTGGCTACAAGTTGACGCTAAAAATCCCCTGCTATCTGCCGGTAATGCAGTTCGCGCGCAACCGCGGCTTGCGCGAGCGGCTGTATCGCGCCTACGTCACGCGCGCCAGCGATCAGGCCGAAGGCGATCTCACGCGCTACGACAACACGCCGGTGATGCGCGAAACCCTGCAACTGCGGCAGGAGCAGGCGCGCCTGCTGGGTTACGCCAATTTCGGCGAAATCTCGCTGCTGCCCAAAATGGCCGAATCGCCCGCGCAAGTCATGGACTTTCTGCGCACGCTGGCCCGCAAGGCGCGCCTTTACGCTGAACGCGACGTGCAGGATTTGCGCGACTTCGCGTGCCAGCATCTCGATCTGCCCGATCCGCAAGCCTGGGACTGGGCTTTCATCGGCGAACGGCTGAAAGAAGCCCGTTACGCTTTCAGCGAACAGGAGGTCAAGCGCTACTTCACCGCGCCGCGCGTGTTAGAGGGACTGTTCCAGATTGCCCGCACGCTGTTCGAGATCGACCTCCGCGAAGATGCCGCGCCGGTCTGGCATTCCGGCGTGCGCTTGTTCCGCATCGAGCGTGACGGGCGGCTGATCGGCCAGTTCTACCTGGACCCCGGCGCGCGCGCGGGCAAACGCGGTGGCGCGTGGATGGACGATGCGCGCTCGCGCTGGCTGCGGCCCGACACCGGCGCGCTGCAAACGCCCGTGGCGTACCTGGTATGCAACTTTGCCGAAGGCGTGGGCGGCAAACCGCCGCTGCTCACGCACGACGACGTGATTACGCTGTTCCACGAATTCGGCCACGGCCTGCACCATCTGCTGACGCAAGTCGATGAGCATGACGTTTCGGGCCTGAGCGGCGTGGAATGGGACGCGGTGGAACTGCCCAGCCAGTTCATGGAAAACTTCTGCTGGGAATGGGACGCGCTGCGCCGCATGACGGCCCATGTGGACACCGGCGAGCCGCTGCCGCGCGCCCTGTTCGACAAGATGCTGGCCGCCAAAAACTACCAGGCCGGGATGCACATGCTGCGCCAGATCGAATTCGCCTTGTTCGACATGCGGCTGCACACCGGCCACGACCCGGCGCGGGACATTCAACCGCTTTTGGACGAGGTGCGGCGCGAAGTGGCCGTGCTGCCCTCCCCCGCCTTCAACCGCATGGCGCAGACTTTCAGCCACGTCTTCGGCGGTGGCTATGCGGCGGGCTACTACAGCTATTTATGGGCCGAAGTGCTTTCCGCCGACGCTTATGCCGCGTTCGAGGAAGCCGTCGGCGCCTCCGGCGGCGCGCCCAGCGCCAGCGTTGAAACCGGCCGCCGTTATCGCCGGGAAATCCTCGAAACCGGCGGTAGCCGCCCGGCGCTGCAATCGTTCCAGGCGTTCCGGGGCCGTACGCCCAGCATCGAGGCGCTGCTGCGCCATCGCGGCATGGCCTAATGTCGCGCTGCCTGCGCTGATCATGTGATGATTACACTGTTGGCGTGACGGATTACCATCGATAAGGTCATTTCGTAACCCGCTTTACCGTAAGGGAGTGTCATAGCCATGCGTTTCCGGGCCATTCTGCCCTTTGCCACCTTAACTGCAACCGTGGCCGCGACCTTGTTGGCCGCAGCGCCTGCGTGGGCGCAGCTTTACCGCTCGGTCGGCCCTGACGGGCGCGTGACTTATTCCGATACCCCGCCCAGCGCCGCCAGCGCACGCAACGGTGAGAATAGCGGCAGCAACCGGAACAGCGGCGGATATGCTACTGCCGCACTGCCCTACGCGCTAACCCAGGTCGCGCAAAAATATCCAGTCACGCTCTACGCCAGCCAGGGCTGCGCGCCGTGCGATTCCGGGCGCAACCTGCTGATCGAGCGCGGTATTCCGTTCACCGAAAAAACCATCGACAGCAACGACGATATTACCGCGCTGAAAAAAATTGCGGGCAGCGCCAATCTGCCCCTGTTGACCATCGGCAGCCAGCAAATCAGTGGTTTTCAGGACAGCAATTGGTCCGGGTACCTAACAGCGGCGGGCTACCCGCCAACCAGCCAACTGCCCGGTCGCTACCACCGCTCGCCGCCTGCGCCGCTGGCTCCAAAATCCGAAGCGCCTGCTGAAGCGCCAGCGGCTGCCACATCCGCCGCCGCGCCCGCGCCCCAAAACGAAAGCACGCCCGTCGCGCCGCCGCCCGATCCCAACAACCCGGCGGGGATCCGGTTTTGAAAGAGCCTGTTTCAACAGGCTCACGCATTACCCCTGCGCCGCGATGCGGTCGGCTTTGCTGGCGAGTTTGTTGAGCGCGCTCAGGTAAGCCTTGGCCGAGGCCACCACGATGTCCAGGTCGGCGCCCACGCCGTTGACCACGCGCCCGCTGTTTTGCAGCCGCACGGTGACTTCGCCCTGGCTTTCGGTCGAACCGCTGATGGCGTTGACCGAATACAGCACCATCTCCGCGCCGCTTTTGGCGTGGCTTTCAATGGCTTTGAGGGACGCATCCACCGGCCCGTTGCCCTTGGCCTGCGCGCGCACCTGCTGGCCACCGTCGGTCATCACGATTTCGGCGTGCGGGCGCTGACCGGCCTGGCTATATTGCGACAGCGAGACGAAACCGTAGCGCTCCGCTCCGGCGGCGCTTTTTTTACGGAGTCGTAAATTTTACGAATTCATGGATTTAGCATCCGTCCGTCTCAGGACGGCGTCCTTGTACCCATAGTACACCTTCCACATCCTCTCCCAGTTTTGGAATATAGCCATCAAGCACTCGCTCCGAAGCGTATACAGGTAAACAAAATTCCTCATTACCTGGGCGCATGAGAACTATATCCATGCGATAGATTTTTTGTTCATCATACTCAAATACATCAAGCGTCTTAATGACTCCTTGAAATTCAGCTTCATCACATTGATCGTCACTGCGCGGTAAAAAAATTGCGGCACCTGCCATATGCATTTTAACTGGCCGATTTGATTCTTCTTCCGATTCTCCTGCCTCAAGACGGCGCTTTCTTTCCAACTCCCATAAATCACCATTGATTATTTCGAAAAATTGTGTCTGAATTGGGCGTAGCGAATAGGCTAATCCTGCTAGTCGATAATGAACAACATCCCCTTTACAAAATGTCGCACTTCCAGTAAAAAACATTGTATCAAAAAAACTAATAGGAATACTTTCGGATGTCACCTCACCATGAATCCAACCCTCAATACAATATTCCCATGGATTCACACTGGTAATAGCTACATCAATATCCACGCCATCCAACGCAACAGGATATGAACTAAATAAGAAATTGCTCTGTTTGGCCGAATTTGAAACAACCAAAATCTGGTTGGCAAATTGTTTTGCCCCCCAACGAAGACATGTAACTTGCTCTGTTCGATCAGTTCCATTTTGGACATCAACACAATCTGCACGGCAGATTAATAACGACTTCTCAATATCGCGCTTAATTTTCTCCTGAACATAATCACTCAGAGAGTATAAAGCCTCCCAATGGTTACCATGACCTGGCATTTAGCAATCCTTTCATATGTGCGACTTTCCAGATTTCAGGCGACGCCTCATCCAATTTGCGCGAGTCGGTGCGCCCCGATTTGTGGAATGGAATGCGATGGCGCAAAATGCAGCGATACTCAGTAGTAGTATCGCAAGCATTTGCAACGAAGCAGACCACCCAAATCGGGATGCGCCAACTGCATTGGACTTGTTCAGCGTCGCATTACCCCTGCGCCGCGATGCGGTCGGCTTTGCTGGCGAGTTTGTTGAGCGCGCTCAGGTAAGCCTTGGCCGAGGCCACCACGATGTCCAGGTCGG
>JAIRRE010000172.1 GCA_031256125.1 Burkholderiaceae bacterium | reverse complement strand
ACTCGCAGCTTGAAACCGTACTCGGCGCCAGCGGCGGTCTGCTCCCGGCCTTGACCGCCCAACTGGGTCTGCCGCGCGACCAAATTACCCAGACCATCGGCTACCTGCTGCCCACGCTGGTCGGACACTTAACACCCGGTGGCAACCTGCCCGCCAATCCGCCCGCCGACATCGCCAGCTACGCGCAGGCCGGCCAGGGTCTGCTGGCGCAAGCGGCGCAAGCCATGCAAACAGCCCAGCGCGCAGGCGCCGGTGGCGGCACGCAAAAGTGGCTCATTGGGGTCATCGTCATCATCATCGTGCTTGCAGCCCTGTATGCCTGGAACGCCAACCGCCACGAAACGCCCAAGCCCATTCCCGCGCCCCCGCACCCGGCCGCTGACATACCCAAAAACCTCCCTCCGCACATCCCCCAGGCATCCTTCGGTCTCAGCCGACCTACCCAGCCCGCCTCGGCCGCCAATTAAGGCAACCCATGACTCATGGGTCAAAAGGACGCCACCGGCGTCCTTTTTTTATGTGCGTCAGCGGCGATGCGGCATGGACGCCAGCTCCGTCCCGTGCGCGACTGCGGGCGCTTTACTTGTTCAATTGAACAATTTAGGATGCGTTTGTCGAGTTCGCTCGCGGTTGCGGCTGATTCACGCCCCCGCTCGCTTGACGAAGATGGGCATAGCATGACCATAGACCCGGAACTTCTCGTCGAGCGGCGCGGCCCCGTGCTATGGCTGACGATCCAGCGCGAAGCGCGCCGTAACGCCATCAACGGCGCGGTGCTCGATGGTTTGCGGCAAGCCTTGGCGCAAGCGGGTCGGGATGGTGAGGTGCGCGCCATCGTACTCACCGGCGCGGGTAATCGCGCCTTCTGCGCCGGGGCGGATCTGCAAAGCGGCCAGTCGTTCCGCTTCGATTACGCTTGGCCCTACCAAGGTCTGGCCGACCTGCTGCGCGAGGCGCGGCGCTGCACGACGCCGATCATCGCCCGGGTCAACGGTGCCTGCATGGCCGGCGGCATGGGTCTGCTGGCCCTGTGTGATCTGGCGGTAGCCAGCCGCCATGCGACCTTTGGTCTGCCGGAGGTCAAGGTCGGCGTATTTCCGGCGCAGGTGCTGGCAGCCTTGCAACATCAGATGCCGCGCCGCGCGCTCAATGAGCTGTGCTTGTCCGGGGAGCCGATCGACGCCGAACGGGCGCTGGCTATCGGCCTGGTCAACCATCTGGCCGAGCCGGACGCGCTGGATGCGGCGCTCGATGCACTGCTGGCCCGCCTGCTGGACAAATCGCCCGCCGCCATCCGGCGCGGCCTATACACGCTCAAGCAGATCGAAGATATGCCTTTCGAGCAAGCCGCCGCGTTCACCGAAAGCCAGATCGGGTTGTTCGCGCTGACCGAGGACGCGAGGGAAGGGCAAGCCGCCTTCCGCGAAAAACGCCAACCCAATTGGACCGGACGCTGACACATGGCAAAAGACACTGTTTCCATCGGCGGCGCCAGCGGGTTCTGGGGCGACAGCATCACCGGCCCGATGCAATTGGTGGCCGCCAAGCGCATCGACTATCTGGTGTTCGACTATCTGGCCGAACTGACCATGTCGATCCTGGCGTCGGCGCGGCAGAAGAACCCGCAACTGGGCTACGCCACCGACTTTGTCGGCGCGGCGATGCGCGCGGTGCTCAAGGATGCGCTGGCGCAAGGTATCCACATCATCGCCAACGCGGGCGGCGTCAACCCACGCGGCTGCGCTGCCGCGCTGCAAGCCCTGGCGAGCGAGCTGGGCGTGAATCCGCGCATCGCCGTTGTCGAGGGCGACGATGTCATGCCGCTCCTGCCCGCCTTGCGCACCGAGGGCGTGCGGGAACTGCAAAGCCGCGCGCCGCTGCCGGGCAAGGTTCTCAGCGCCAACGCCTATCTGGGCGCGCTGCCGATCAAGGCCGCGCTGGATGCGGGCGCGCAGATCGTCATCACCGGCCGCTGCGTCGATAGCGCGGTCACCTTGGGCGCGCTGCTGCACGCTTTCGATTGGCCCGCGGACGATTACGACCGTCTGGCCGCGGGCAGTCTGGCCGGACACCTGATCGAATGCGGCTGCCAAGGCGTGGGCGGCCTGCATACCGATTGGCAAGCGGTGCCGGACTGGGCGCACAGTGGTTATCCGATCGTCGAGTGCCGGCGCGACGGCAGCCTGGTCATGACCAAGCCTGAAGGCACCGGCGGTCTGGTGACGCCGGCCACCGTGGGCGAGCAACTGCTCTACGAAATCGGCGACCCGGCGCGCTACGTTCTGCCCGACGTGGTGTGCGACTTCACGCGGGTGACGATGGCGCAGGCAGGCGCGGACCGGGTCGAGGTGTGCGGCGCGCGCGGCCTGCCGCCCACGCCCAGCTACAAAGTCTGCGCCACTTATGCCGACGGCTACCGCTGCAACGGCCAGTTGACCGTGGTCGGGTTCGACGCCGACCGCAAGGCGCGCCGCACGGCGGAGGCGATTCTGGAACGCACGCGCGCGTTGTTCCGCCAACTGGGACTGGCCGACTACAGCGCCACGCATATCGAAACCCTCGGCTCAGCCCACTCGTTCGGCCCGCATCAGCCGGTCACGCCGAAATTTGAATCGGTGATGTGGCTGGCGGCGCGGCACCCGGACAAACAGGCGCTGGAACTGTTCGCACGCGAAATCGCTCCCGCCGGCACTTCGTGGTC